>JBCCXY010000009.1:0-51568 GCA_039190895.1 Pseudomonadota bacterium
ACTCGGCGCTCGGATACCTATCCCCAACGGAGTTCCTGATGAAAACCAACGCGCCAGCGCTTGAAACTCTTGCGGTCTCCAAGCTGCCGCTGAACTCTCAAACCCAACCGGAGGATTCCAGATCCAACGGGTCCTAACCGCGGGGGGAAGGTTATACGCTCAATTTTTTCGAGTGAAAAAGTGACGATACGTAATAGATAAAGTTGGCCAAATTTGCCCAAGTTTCGCCATTCATTGGCAAAGTTTCGCCAGTTTCAGACCGCAGAATAGCCTCATCGCTTTGTCATCCGTCTGTCTGCCGTTAAGTGCATCCATACCGATTGGACAGCTGCCTTGTCCGCAAATTGTACCAGTTCGAGCTAAACATCCGCTCTCGCTCAGAGCGGGAGCGATGTCCCTTGTTCTTATGAAACAGGCGCCCGAAAGGACCATTAATGACTGTCTACACAACTTCTGAACTTGGCTGGTCAGCTGATCGGAATATCACAGATGAGTTCAAGAAACTCGTCGAGTCGGGTAAACTGAAATCCGGCGACACACTCGTCATTGATGAGATGTACGAAATGACCGCTGGGGCGCGGTTGCAATTGCCTGATGGGGTGACGCTGTCTGGGAAGGATGGCGGCGGGCTTGATATGCAGAACACTGCAAACGCCGACAAGCCGATGATCTACATGGGCAATGGCGGGGCGATAGAGAACCTGATTGTCACCGCGAGCGAAGCGCCAGACACCGGATACATCGGCCTGAACGCAACACGCGGCATTGATTTTGATCCGGCCCGCGCAATCGGAATTGAGGGCGTGGACAATGTTTCCGTGATTAATTCTTCGTTCTCGGGCAATATCGGCCAGTTCCTGAGTGTTCACGACAGCGACAATCTGGTCGTGTCCGGAACGCATTTCGATGGCGCTCGCTCTCAGGTCGTGATGAGCGGCGACGTGACCGACGCGCAAATTTATCGCTCTCATTTCGAGGGGGCGCTAGGCGACGGTATCAAGACTATTGATGGCAATATCCTGCGCCCGCAGGTGATCGAGAGCCTGTTCGAAGGAAACCAGCGGGACGGTATCGACACGACCGGCGGGTTCAAGGACGGGCTAATCAAGGAATCTGTCTTCTACGAGAACAGCAGCGCCTTCGACATCAAGTCCCAGGTACACGACAGTGCCGACCTGACGCGAACTGACGTGAACAGCGGCATTCGCATCGAGGGCGGGACGATCGTCGGCTCGAGCAACGCAATCGTGATCTCGTTCCGGGACTACGCGGGACTGGTCAACAAGAACAATGCCGATAACTATATTCCTAACGATATCGAGATCGTTGGTGTGACGTTTGAGGACGTCGGTCGGGCGTTTCTTATCAAGGACGGCTATGACATAAGATGGTCCGACCTCCACTTCCAGGACGTCGACAGCGAAGTGCGTATCATGAACATCAACGCGCCCTCCGACTGGAGCCGTATTGGTGACGACGGTGTCGGTGGAACTTACAAGACGTCGTCGCCTGAAAACAAATCAGTGGAAGAGCTGTGGAACTACGACGTTGGCGTCGACAGCGCAGGGGCTGCGCCGACGCCCGTTCCAGTACCTGAGCCGGTCGAAGAGCCGACCGTCGTCATCGTTGAGCCCGAGGAGACGGTGGTCGACGAGACCGTGGAGCCCGCACCCGTGGTTGAGGAGACTGGGGACCCGGAGCCGTCCGTGCAGCCAACCCCGCCATCCGCCCCAGCGGAGGCGTCACTCAGTGACGTGTTGCTAGATCTGAGCGGCGAGACCCTATTCGACGGTCGCAAATCCTCGGTAATTGAACTGGTAGGCGATGACGAGATGAACGTGAATGCCGCGACGGTCCGGTTCACCTTCAACGCGGACGATCTTGTCGGTCGCCAAGGCCTCTTCTCCAAGGACGCCGCAGGGTACACGGCAGGTGACGGTCATATGTCGATCTGGCTGGATCGGGGCACCCTGAACGTTCGTTTTCAGGCTGACGACGGTGAGCAGACGTTCAAGCTTGGCAATATCTCTGCCAAGACTGACTATGACGTCGTGGCCTCTTTCGGGGACGGCAAGGTCATTGCCCTCGTCGATGGCAACGTAATCGGCGAGGCCTCGTCCGAGATGTCCTGGACGGGGAACGGAAATCACCTGCAGTTGGGCGGCCTGGGCTGGGCCAGCAAAGAGGATGCTGCCGGGTACGCCGATGCCTTTTCCGGCAAGATCGAGGACGTCACGGTAACTAACGGATACATGACTGAGAAGTCGGACGCGATCGTGGTCCCGGGACCTCCTGCTTCGGAGGACGAGCCAGAGGTCGAAGATATTGTGAACGATGCGCCTGCCGACGCACCTCTGGCCACGGACCAGGAAATCGTCGACGTGCTTTACGGCATCGAGGCGCCATTGAGCTTCGACGGCACCAAGTCGTCCGTCGTCGAGGTCTCTCCGACCAAGAACCTGGAGCTGCAAGAGGGCACGATTGCGTTCACTTTCAACGCCGATGAGGTGTCCAGTCGCCAGGGCTTGGTCTCAAAGGATGCGACCGGGTACTCCAAGGACGGGGGCCATTTCACCAGCTACCTTGAAAAAGGCAGTTTGAAGGTTCGCTTCCAGTCCGAAAGCGAGGACGCCATCTTCGAGGTCTCGGGCATCAAGGCCGGAAAGGACTATGATGTTGCTGCAAGCTTCGGCGACGGCAAGGTCGCTCTTTGGCTGAACGACAATCTTGTCGGCGAGAGCGCGCTGGACATGGATTGGACCGCCAACGACGAGTACCTTCAAATCGGAGCGAATGGTTGGGCCAGCGCTGAAGGAGAGGCTGGTTTCCGCGATATTTTTACCGGCGAGATCACGGACTTCATTATCACGGACCAGTACCACGATCCGGAGCCCGAGGAGTTCTTCCTGCTATAAGTCATTGAGCATCACCCTTAAGCTCAGGGCGGACGATCTTGATCATCCGCCCTTTGCATTCACGGAACGTCGGTCAGAGAGTTCAACGCCTTTCTGTAGTCTTCTATGACCAGTTTTTCGTCGTAGTGCGCCTCGATATGTGCGCGGGCGGCCTGTGCCATCGATTCACGCTCAAGTTGCGACAGTTGGATGAACTTGATCATCGTGTCTGCAAGAATTTCGGGGTCTCGTGGAGGAATCTTGAAGCCGGAGCATCCGTCCCGAACCACGTTTCGGCATCCCGGTGTGTCGGTCGTGATCATCGGGCGGCCAATTGCGCCGGCTTCCAAGAGAACCCTCGGCGTGCCCTCGCGATAGTAGGTCGGAAGCACCATGCAACTGGCGGCGACCACGTACGGGATCACATCGAACACACGTTCGGTATATTCCATTAAGCCATCCTCGACCCACTCGGAAATCTTTGCTGCCGGAACGGCTTCTTTGGGATGTGAGTCCAAGGCACCAAGCAACTGGAAGCGCGCATTGGGATACGACTGCCTTACGATAGTGGCAGCGTCCTTGAATTCTCCAACGCCCTTATCCCAAAGCATGCGTGCGGCCAGCAGAAACACGGGGCTGTCCCCCGATGCCGGGAGGGGCGCTTGTCTGAATTTCGACAGAGAGACCCCTGATCCGGGCAGCAGACCGGCCCTTTCGCGTCCGACCACGCCGGCCCCGACAAGCTCGTCTCGATCTTCCTCGTTCTGGAAGAAGACAATGGGAGCGGTTCCGAACGCAACGCGGTAAAGGAACTTCACCACAGAGTTCATAAGAGATCTGCGGGAAAACACCGACCCGAGACCCGTGACGTTCGGCAGGATCGGCACTGACATCAAACGCGCTGCAATTCCGAGGTAGAGATTGTTCTTGATCGTGAAACTGAGGATCGCATCTGGATTATAGCGGCGAACGACACTGACGGTCTCCGTGAGCGTCGTCACCTCTTTCCGGATGTCTGTGCCCCGCGGATCCATGCTCAGATCGTGCACGCGATACCCGAGGCTGGTCAGGTGGTTGGTGTATTCGTCATGGGGTGCTAGGATCAGGAGCTCGTGTCCCGCCGCCCGCAGAGCATCGCAGAGACCGAGCCGAAAGTTCACGATATTGAACGAGGTATTCGCCGATACGATGAGCTTCACGATGCCTCCGAGCCTTTGGTACTGCGACGGGCCTTGATCCCGTTTTTGAAGCGCAGAAGTGCAGCGCGCGCTGTCAGGTCGGCGGCGGCGAAGGTGGGTAGGTGAGCGGGTGTGTCGTCTGCCTTAGTCGCTACGAGAGTGTGGAAGAATTCCGTCCAGTCCCGTCGCCCTGCCTCCGGTCCGTGGTCCCGGACGACAGCGGCCCGTGCCGCGGTGCCGATGACGCGACGCTGTTCAGCGTCGGTTGCAAGTCTGCGAAGCGCCGTCGCCCAATCGCTCGGCCCGACAAGAAGACCGCTGACGCCGTCGTCGATCGCGTCTGAGAAGGCCCACGACGGTGACGCGACCGTTGGCACCCCGAACGCCGAGGCTTCAAGATACTTGAGCTCGCTTCTTGCCGCGGCAAATTGCGACCGGAGGTCCAAGGGGGCGAGGTTTATGTCAATTCGACCAAGCAGTTCGATGAATTCGCGGTAAGGTCGGAACGGCTTCATCCGAACGCGGTCGCCGAACTTCTTGAAGGCATCCGAGACCGTGATCTTACCACCAATCATCAGATGCAGGTGAGGCAATTCTTCCATCACCGCAACGAGTTGCGGCGTTACCATCGCGAAATCTTCGTCGTGATGCGCCGAGCCACTGAAGTATCCGAGCGTCACGATTGGACTCTCATGGCCACGACGCTCGGGCGCGCGAAGCCCCTGATCCACCACGTCTTGTGGAAGCCGGTTGCGAACAACTCTGCACGCGTGTCCTTCAGCAGCAACCTTCTCTGCCAGAAAGCGACCCGAGACCGAAACGATGTCTGCCAACTCCATTGCGGCCGAGATCTCTGGCGCGAAGATGTTATCTCCTTCCGCGCTCACTATAAAATCGTCGATGTCGAAGACGATCTTAGTGCCTCTTTGCCGGGCCAGTGCGACGACCCGCTGAAGAAAGTCGCTGTAGCGCACCCGGTGAAGGACAAGTAATCGGCACCTGCTTGTAGGGGCCACCAACACGTGTGAGGCTTGGGCGCTCAAACCGTCGGCCATTAGGAATCGGCAGGGGGTCTGGCACCTGAGCTCAGTGGTTCCGTACCCTAGCATTGGACGAAACGACAGAAACTGAACGTCTAACATCTGGCGCAGTCTCTCGCGCTCATCGGCCCGCAACCTCGGCATAGATGTGCGCCATGGCGTCCGCGCAGTCATCCCAAGTGAAGCGCTTGGACTGGGCCAACCCTTTTTCGATCATCTCATGTTGCAACTCTTCCGATTGGCAGACGGCAAGTATCGCTGACGCGAACGCCTCTGTGTTGGCCGTATCCGTCATACGCCCTGCGTCACCGGCGACTTCCGGCAATGACGTGCGGTTTGACGCAATGACAGGTGTCCCAGACGCCATTGCTTCCAGCACCGGAAGGCCGAAGCCTTCGTAGAGCGACGGATGAACATAGACCGCGGCGGCCCGGTAGAGGGCCCGAAGAATCTCGTTCGATACGAAACCGGGCAGATGCACGCGATCCTTGAACGTCGGATCCTCCAATCGGCGTTTCACTTCGTCCGCGGACCAGCCGACGCCGCCCACGATTACAAGGTGATGGGGAATCTCCGACGAGGCTCGGTCGAAGGCATCGAGCAGCCCGACGATGTTCTTTCGCGGGCTGATGCTGCCCGCCGAAAGGATGAACGGTGTGCCGGGCGGCAGCCGGAGTTCCTGCCAGGCACTGTCAGTAGCGACCTCATCGAAGAACTCCCGGGAGACGCCTTCAGTGACGACGCGTACCCGATCTTCAATATGGCTTCCGCAGTAGTCCAGAACCTCATTGGCGGTCGATCGGGACACGCATACGATCGCATCGGCCTGAGTGACGGTCTGCTTCAGGCTGCGCTCCATCACCCACGGACGGGTATTGGCAAAAAACTCCGGTTGCGTCAGTGGACCAAGGTCATGGATTGTCACGACAAGCGGCTTTCGCGTCGCGATGGGATAGCCCAGCGAGACGGCGTGCACGACATCTATATCCTGACCGACGCAACGCTCCAGCGTTGGCCGATCAGCAAACGTCCAAAGAAGTGACGTGCCGCGGCGTCCAAGGCCCGTCAAACGCAGACCGGTCCGCGCTCTCAGACTGCAAAGCGCAGCATGATCGAGCGAACTCCAGCCGGCGACCGGTACGATGTCCGCGCGGTCATCGGCCCTGAGCGCGTTGAAAAGCTCGTGGGAGTAGCGATTGAGGCCGTGGCCACGTGCCTCGGCGAACTGGTTCGCGAAGTACGCAACACGGGGCCGGGTGTGCGGTTCAGTGGCTGCGTATGGCAAAACGCGTGCCTCCGAACCGCTTGTTCCATCCCTCCCGCAACGCGGCCCGCGTTCTCTTCCCAAGTAACATTCCACCGATCGCCAGCCAGGTGTCTGTCGAGACCGGCCAGATTGCGATTGAAGTCAGATAGTGAAGCGACGCGTTGCCCCGGTTCTTCTGATAGTGAAGCGCCACTCGGCCCGCCCGACGATGGAAGGACGCTCGCGCCGCCAGAGAGACCCGCAGACCGTGTCGTCGTCTCAGATGGGCGTACTTCGCGAGAATGACGTGATACGCCCTAAGCTCTCGAGTGGGGTCCGAGACTGTGCGTAGCCCCCCGTGCTGGCGCAGGTTGACGAGGGTTTCCCTGACGCATCCGATCTTCGATAGCTCGGCGATGCGTATCCACATGTCCCAATCCTGCCGGGCCTCAAGGTCTTCGTCGAAGCCGCCTGCCTCTACCAAAAGCCTACGCCGGACCATATAAGTCGACGTCGGCCCAGTCACGTCGCTGACGAGAAGATCACTCAACAAGTCACCTTGCGGAAACGCGTGACTTGGGACCGACAAGACCTGGCCTGTCTCCGCCTCCACTTCACGGAGCCCACAATAGACCGCACCCAGATTGGCGTCGGCTTTGAGACGGTTGACTTGCTTTCCGAGCTTTTCGGGGTACCATGTGTCATCGCTGTCCAGGAAGGCTACGTATGCTCCGCGCGCCGCTTCAATGCCCCGGTTCCGTGCGGCATTACCTCCTGCATGCGCTTGTTCCACTACCGTCAGCCCGAACCTGGGCGCCTGTTCGGTGTTCCAGGCCGCTATCACATCAAGCGTGGCGTCGGTCGAGCCATCGTCCACGATCACGACCTCTATCGGCTGGACCTCCTGCTTCAGCACCGAGGAGAGCGCGTCCGTGATCAGGTGTGCGCGGTTGAACGTCGGGATCACGACCGACACGCTATCGTCTTCGGCAATCGGCCCGGTCTCTGGCGCAACGTGGCGCGCATAGGCCGACTCGAGCGTGCCTCGCTGTATGGCGTTCTGCGCGTCCCAGACAAGCGCGGATGTCCGGAATTCGGACGTTGCCGCGTGCATGCCCGCAATCAGTCCCGGAACTCCGTCGAGGAAACCACGCTGCAGAATGTAGCGTTTCAAGAACTCTTTGGCGGGACCGGTGAAGAGGCTCGTTGCCCTTATCCGACCCCCCTCTGCGAGTCGCTTCTTCGCCGACATGGCAACGTATTTCTGGCTTTTCGCGAGCCGAGCGGCAAAGCCGTCCTCGTTCAGATGCGCCATTGGAGGCTCCAATTGGCCGATGCGCGCCGCGCCGCCGTCCACCTCACACGCCTCGTGCAGGGCGCCTACAAACTTGTGGCAGCCCTTCCTGGCAAGCTGTGGCCGGTTCCACGAGGTCCAACCGCCATGGTGCATTGGGCGATGCATGAAGTAGTTTTGACGACGATACCGAAACGCGTTCATGTCGGTATCCTGCAACCGACGGTCTATCTCGCGCTTCAGAGGTGCGGGGACCCGTTCGTCGCAGTCGAGATGCAGAAGCCAGTTGTGTGACGCGTGCTCGATGCCGACATTGCGTTGACCGGCATACCCGTCACCTGACATGGCGTGGTGGACGAACGTCACCTTGGCGCCTGCCGCCTTCGCGATCTGGGGCGTCCTATCCGTCGAACCATCGTCGATGATGACGACTTCGTCGGCCCATGGAAGGACGTTCTCCAGAAACCGGGGTAAGTTCTGCTCTTCGTTCCGCGTGATGACGACGGCCGTCAGTCCCGGCCTTTGACTCTCCGCCGCCATGGTCAGGACCCCCACCCAAGCAATGCGCGCATTCGCAGATACGCCGGACGGACAAGCCGGTCGCGGCGTCGCGCTATCCATCTCTGTCCGCGCGACCTCAATGAGTGCGCCGGAACGGCTTCAAGATACAGCTTGACTGCCGGGACGGCCAGATCCTCACTGTCGTATCCAAAGGCGCCAGCAAGCTGTCGTACTGCCAGATTCAGGTCTAATGAATAGTCCGGTGTCTCGCGCCATTTGCCCTCTGACGCTGTCTGGATCTCGGCTCCGGTCTCAGAGTGGTGCGGGACCCCGGCGAACTCTGTCACGCGACGAAACTCTGCCTCCGGATCGTGCACTAGGTCTTCATACCTCACACGCATATAGGCCGAGGCTGGAAGCATCTTTTCAAGCGCAAGCAGGTTCTTGTAAGTATTCATCCATGCGAATTGCCGGGTGCGCGGGTCGCTGCCAAACAGCTTCGAGGCCGAGTAGAGCACACCGTGTGGATTACGGACTAGTCCGACGATCCGCACCTTCATTGATGTGCACTCCATCCACTGCAACAGCAGGGTGATCGCGGCCCAATTCGCAAGCGTCTGCGGGGATTTTTCCAAAAAAAGTGGCGTGCCGCTTGACAGACAGAGCGCCTCCCAGCCGTCGAAAACCAAGTCCCTGTCGGATGCAGGGGCGTCAAAGTCGGGAACGTTCTGATGCAGAAGTTCACGCATGAGCCGCCGCGCATCGCCTGCAGTGCCGTAACCGGGATACGTGCGCCCTCCGACAAACAGAGGCTCGGGCAATCCCAAGAGGACCGCCGACATGAGCCACCAATGGGTCTCCAGGTACCTGTGGGGGCTTGCCGCAACGGTCGCGACGTCCGGGTTCCGGCACAGCTCCCGTTGGAACATGGTAGACCCTGACCGCTTATCTGACAGCAGGATTAGGACGGTAGGCATAGTTGGATTGAACCAATCGTGTCACGGGCTTGGGTACGGTAATTCTGGTAAGAGTGGTGGCCAGTCCGATGATCAGGAAGAATAGCATCGCACCTCTCGGAGTGGAGACCGGCGCATGTCCGAGCAAGGTCCAGGGGGTCAGCGCCAGTATCGAGAGGAAGACCGCTTGGGCGATAAAGCCGTTGAACGTTCGATGATAGGAAATCGCGATGTGCCCCGAGTGCATCAAGGACCTGAGGATCAGCGATATGTAGAGAACCGCCGCTATTAACCCGTAAGAATAATAGGCGACCGCAAAAACCGAGTGAGTCGCCTGACCATACTGATCAGACCGCGATGTCGCCCCCGAGTAACGCACGGCCACGCCCTCGCCAAACAGGACGAAACTCGGGTGGTTGAGGACGTGCCCAAGAGGCTCTGAGTAAGCAAGTAGGCGTTCACTCTCGCTCTGCTGATGTTGCGGATTGTCGAAGATTGCCTGAAAACTGTTCTCCAGTCGCTCGAAGTAGAACAACTGCGATCCGATACCGACCGATCCAACTATCGTGATACCGACCAGGACCGGGAGGACGATGCCTCGCCGGACATGCCGGAGATTCAGCAGGATCGCCGCGACGACGATGAGGGCGCTCGCAAGGATCGGGCCACGCGAATAGCTAAAGAGGACGCCGAGCGGTGCAAGAATGGACGCGATCAGCGCGACGTTCCGCCAGATCGAAATGTGGCCAGGCCATCGCAGAAGCAATGCTGCCAACGGCCAGCACGCATTGATGAAGCTGGCTCCGATGATCGAGACGCCGATAAGGGTTCGTCCTCGCACGCCGCGATCCGGCGAGTCTGCCAGAATGCCGCTGACGCTATCGGCGGCGGGTTCGAGAAATCTCTGACTGAAGATCAGGTCGCTGACCTGTGCCCTTGTCATCGGCAGGGACGTCAGGATCATCAAAGACGCGGTGACAAGAAGCCCGGCAACCGCGCCTTTCAACACGATCTGCATGTCGTGAATGGATCGGATGTAGTTCGAGACGAGGAAGAAGACGCTGAAGGCGAGTAAAGTGCGCCCTGCGATATATGCGGAATCCAGCGGCGTCCCGAACTTGAGTGCTCCGCTTGCCTCGCTGATCATGGCAATCATCATTATCAGCGTCACCGTTCCCGCAAACATGAGTCTACCCGCTTGCGCTGGCGGCCGCGCCGGGACTGCGAAGATCAGCATCAGGATCAGAACGTCGACGAGATAGATCGGAATAGGCCCGACCTTGAGATTCGTCTTCGGCATCGCCGTCAGAACGAACGCAAACAGAGCGAACAACCTTATACGCGGGGTGGTGGCGCTAATTGGCATGGCTCTCCATCCGCGAGAGCTCATCATAGAGCCTAAGATGTTTACTTACGAACGCCTTCTGGTCAAAGCGCCCGGCGCGCTTGAACCCTTCGGTCCCCATGGCGCGCCGGAGGTCCGGATCGGAGATGAGCGTGTTCAGGGCCGCAGTGATTTCCGATGGGGTTTGCGGGTCGACCAGATAACCGACAACGCCATCCTGGCCCACGACATCGCGCAACCCAGGAACGTCCGACGCCACGATCGGCAATGCGGCGTTCATTGCTTCGACAGCCGCAAGGCCGAACCCTTCCCAGGCCGAGGGCAAAAGAAAGACGTCAGCCGATTCAAGAAGCGCGGGCACGTCCTCAACATGACCCAACAATCGAACGCGATCGCCCACGCCAAGCGATTGGATGAGCGCTTCCTGCTCCGATCGCCCGCTGCCGTCGCCGGCGATCTCATAGGTGGCAGATGGACTCGCGACTTTAGCAAAGGCGCGTATCGCAGCGGGAAAGTTCTTGGCCGGTGTCAGACGTCCGACCGACACGACACGGACAGGGCCGGAGCCCGGGTTCCTCTTCGGTGGCGCATCGAAGGTCAGTCTCGTGCCGTTCTGGATCACTTCGATCTTCGCTCGGACGTCCGGGAAGGCGGTAAGAAGCTCTTCCTTCACGCCGTCGCTTATCGCGACAAGCCGGTCGAACCGGGCATAGATCCGACGATCGACCAATCGCCCGAGCACCTTTCCGCGGCGCCGGTTGAAGGTGCTGTGCTCTGTGAAAACGGTTCGTGCCCGCAACCCGCAAAGGCTGCGAAGTGCGGTGACATGGGCACTGGTCGGGAACAGATGCGCATGAACGATGTCGCCCGCCTTCAGGTGTCGCAGCCGCCGGGCTAGTGCCGCTGCAGCTCTGAGATCGTAGGGGCTGCTGAACCCCAGACTGATGGCATTCCGCAGGTTATCGGTATTGCTGTCTTCCAGCGCCAGCAGATGTGCATCGCGCCCTTCCGCAAGAAGCGCTTCGTGCAGACAAAGCGCGATCCGTTCCGCTCCGCCCCGGTTCTGACGGACGCTGTTGATAACCTGGACGATCCGCTGTGGACGATCGGGATCATCGCGAACCGGCGTCGGCGAGGGTCGCGCCAGGCGCGTCCGCATGGTCTTGAGCAAGGCTTTCTGACGCGGTGAAATTACGTGAGCAAACCGGCTTCGCCGGAATAGGGTATCGGGAGCAAAGGCTTTCCAAGGCAGAGGTGCCTGGTCAGGCGCCTCCGCGGCAACCACGGCCCGGAATAGCTCTTCGTAGGCGCTCGCGCATCTAGCGACACTGAAATTGGACCTTGCTGCAATAGCACCGGCTTCACTTATTCGGCAAAGATAGGCGCGATCCTCTGACAGCCGCTTAATGATCGATGTCATTTCGGCGACATCCCCCGTTTCCGCCAAGAACCCAGTCTGGCCGTCCTCAAGCAAGAAGTCCGTGATCCCATGCAGTCGCCAACTGACGGGAACCGCGCCAGCCATCATCGCTTCCAGCAGGGAATTCGGGCAACCTTCGAAGTGCGAAGGGAACAGAAACACGTCTGTTTGGCTGAGGAAGGCAGGGATGTCGTCCGGGCCGAGAGTTCCCACAAACTCGACCCTGCCGTCGTCGACGCGCGCCGCCAGACGGCGGCGCAGCTCTTGTTCGTGGACGCCTTTGCCAGCGATGCTCAGCCGGTAGTCCACACCGGCAGAGTCCAGAAGATCTAGAGCCTCCGGTATGTATAGAACGCCCTTTTGCCGATGCTCCAGCCGCCCGAGATAGCCAAGCGAAAGGCTACGACCTGCGCCGCGCTCTTTCGCTGCGGCCACCGCGAACCTGTCAGGAGAAGCTCCGTTCGGAATCAGAACGATGTCTGAAGGATCAACGCTGTACGCCTTCACCAAATCAGTGCGCAAGCGCGGAACAAGTGCGATGATTTTCGAGAGCCGTTCCTTTCCGACAAGCGTCAGGCGATACCCCTCGTCGAACCCGTTAGCACACCGCGCCAGAACGCGCACGCCCTTCGGCAGATGCGGAATGGCACTGAGAATAGCAGGGGAATTGACGCCAATTACGATATCGATGTCTTCGCCCCCTACCCAGTCGGCAAATGCCTGCGCCTGGGTTTTTAGGTCGGACGTGTGTTGGGCAAGGTGAACGCACCCATCATCAAGAAAGTCAGGCTCGGTTATGTACGCCTGGTCCTTCCCGACCGAAACGCATCTTAGGTCGATGCCGCGCCGCAAGAGCGCTGGTCGCATGTTGCGATAGAAGGTGAACGTGCCACCGTCTTTGGGGACAGAGCCAAATGCCACGCGGATCGTCACGTGGCACCTGTCCAATCGGGTGCCAAACCGGGTCCGCTTTCGGTAGTCCCGGAAAGCGCACTCAGGATGACCTGACGCAACTGCGCTGACAGCGTCGCTGCGTCGAACCTCTCGATGACCCGCGATCGCCCGGCAGCCCCCATGGTGCGCGTCCGTGTATGATCCTGCGTCAGTTCGATGATGTTACCTGCCATCGCGGCGACATCTTTCTCTGGGCTTAGCAGACCGGTTACGCCGTGAACCACCGTCTCGGAGAACCCGTTGTGATCCGTGGCGACCACGGCCATCCCACTCGCCATCGCTTCAAGGAGCGAAATACCCTGGCTTTCCTGATCTCCGTTCCTAGCCGTGGCAGAGTGCTGTACTAGCACCGAGGCTCTGGACAGAAGCGCGCAAACCTCGGAGTGCGTGCGCGCACCATGGAGGACGACCCTGTCCTCGATGCCGAGGTCGCGGACCAGATCATTGCAGACGGAACGCCGGGGACCATCGCCGATGACCTCCAGTCGCAGATCGGGGCATACATCTGCCGCTTGTGCGAACGCCCGCAGCATCAGGTCAGGCCGCTTTTTTTCCGTCAGCCGTCCCACCGCGGCAATCAGGTTGGGGTCTTTCTGCGTGTCCGCCATGAAATCCGAGACTTCGATCCCACAAGGAACTACTTCGACCTTGCTGGCCGGAAATCCGATCCTTACCAGGATGGTCGCGAAATGCCGAGAACCGCAGACGACTTTGGCGGCATCTCGTGCGAGAAGATAATACGCATGGCGCATGTCTCGTCGCTTTGGCAGGACGGTCGCATCATAGCCGTGAAAGTTGACGATCAGGGGCAGACCAAGGCGTTTACAGAACGACCTAAGTGCGCAGCCGGTCGTCCCGAACTCTGCCAGAACCGCAGTGACATTCGCCTTTTGGAGGACTTCTTGAAGGTGCTGCTCCTGCGGCCACGTCAGTGCGATTGCATACCCGGTTCTGGCCCAGGTCCTTGCGGCCAGCGCCTTACCCAAAATCCCGCCTCTACGCGGCTCCACTATATGGAAAGGCACACCGATTCCCGGATCGGTCCCGCCCAGCGCGATGCCCAACGTCTCGTCCGGGAATACAAGGCGCATGTGTTGCCTGACATAGGTCTCCGCGACGGTTGTCGGGTCCTGCGTCGCAACAGCTAACATGGTTCAACTCTCGCTTCCACCGACAGGAGACGCGCGTAGAGCGCGTCACATGTCTCACGGATCATTGGCGATAGAAGGTCGGGAGCCGCCGCCTTCGGCGTGCGCCGCTGCGTTCTGAGCGGAAACCTTAGGCTCGTGTCTGACACACCGATGTCCTGTCTCAGGTCCGCCATGACCCGCATCGGGTCATCCAGCAGTGTCTGATAACTCAATACGCGCACGCGGCTATCCGATTCTAGCCCAAGATCGAAGAAAGTCCTGTTTCGTGCATGCCAATATAGGGCGTAGACATCTCTTTGATAGGGTAACGTACCACGCTCGGCGGTGCTTAGTCGCTGCGCCTCGTTATGCACGTCGCCCCAAAGCGAGGCCAGGTCCCAATCGCCCGCGTCGTCAGTTTCCACACGACGCGAGATCGCTTCAAAGCGATCGCCCCATTTGCTGATCATCGACGCCACGACTTCCGCGGCGGGCCTGATCATCCAGATGACGCGCAGGCTGCGCAAGCTATCAAGTATCTCTACCGCGCGGTGCGATGCGAACAGCGACCGAACGACGACATACCGACCGGGTGCGCGGGCGAGGCGGCGCTGAACGTCCGACAGATCGACCCAGACGACCGAGCCGGGATCGAACGACAAGTCGCTGAACTCGCTGAATATGACTGATCGCATGTCAGCGCGAAACAGCCGTTCCAGATGTGTTGTCCCGCTGCGCTGACAGCCAAGGATCAGCAGACCGGCAGACGGATGCACGCCGACGACCTCGTTGAAGCATCGCTTGCTCTGTTCGAAGACGCGGAAGGACCGCGTTGCGACACGGGACGCGATGGATGAATGGATTCTTTGAAGTGGTAGGTGCGCCGCCATCAGTCATGCTCCTGCCAAGCCTGAGATCATGTCGGCCTCAGTGTCAGACACGGGACCGGCAATTTCCTCGAAGGTTCCGGCCCGGGCAATATTGCCATCTTCCATGACGAAAATCACGTCGCAGTTTCTCACTGTCGAAATCCGATGCGTGATCATGATGATCGTACGTTCCTGTGAGAGGCCAGAGATCGCTTGCATCACCTCGGCTTCGGTCTGAGTATCGAGCGCGCTCGTCGCCTCGTCAAAGGCCACGATCTTCGGGTCGTTGTAAAGCGCACGCGCGATGCCGATGCGCTGGCGCTGACCGCCCGAGAAGCGGACGCCGAGTTCGCCGGCCATTGTATTAAATCCCTTGGGCAGAGTTTCGATGAACTGCGCGATGTTGGCCTGCTGCGCCGCGCGCCGCACCTTGTCCATGTCGATCTCGTCCGCAGGGATACCGAATGCGATATTTGCGGCGATAGAGGCGTCGCTCAGGAAGGTCTCCTGGGGGATGTAGCCCGCGCTGGCCCGTAAGGCACGGAACCCCTCGCCCTTCAGCGGACTGCCATCCAGCAGTATCTCGCCTTCGGTTGGAGAAATGAGCCCCAAAATTAAGTCCATCAGCGTCGTCTTTCCAGCCCCGGTTTTGCCAACGATCCCGACGGTCGAGTGGGCAGCGATCGAGAAATTCAGGGAATCCAGGCTTTTGCGTTCAGACTGCGGGTACGCAAAACTCACATCCCGGAATTCCATTCTCTCGGTCAGACTGATTGGTTGGATCGGGACCGTTGGCAATGGTGGTGTGATCTTCGCCGCGGCGATGTCCTTTGCCAGGTTGATCGCCGCTTCGTGGCTGAGCCGGATTGAGATCAGCGTCGTGTAGGCCCTCTGTGCCGCCGGAAGCATCCGGTAGACCGCCAGAGCGAACACTCCGATCAGTGGCAGGGCATTCGCGAGATCCCGCCCTCCGACACCGTCACGCGCAACCATCACCAGCGCAACGGCTACAATGCCGATGACCGCTGTCAGCTCGATCGCGAAACGAGGCAGCTGTTTGACGACAGTCGCCCTGGCGTTGGAAACGGAGTAAAGGTGCGAGTGCGGTTCGAATGATCGCACCAAAGCACTCTCTCTGTTCAGGCTCCGAGCTAGTTTGCTAGCCCGGAGAGCCTCTGTCGCGACGCGGTACCGCGACGCATTCTCGCGATAGAGGATCGTTCCGAAACGTCCAGTCGTGCGCTTCACCAGCATCAACAGACCGGCATAGATCCCGCCGTAGATGAGTATGGCCAAGACCGTCACAGTCGGGTTAACCACGAAGAGCAGGCCGACCAGAAAGAGGATCGACACCAGGGACTGTGCCGCATCCGCAAGTGCGCGGATTACATCGCCGACGACGCGGGCAGACTCGGCCAGCATGGAGGACAGCAAATCGCCGCTATGCCGCGTGATCGATTGCTCATAGGGCTGCGCTAGGTAGTAGCTTAGAAGCCGCATCGCCAGACTATGCTTGCAAAGTTCCAACCAGTTGCTGACCAGCCAGACCGTGGCCACCTTGATCAGCGTAGCGGCGAAGAGGACCGCAATAAACACGGCCCCGACGGCGAAGATAAAGCCCTCGTCACTCTCGAAACCTCCGGTAGAGTATGCCCAAATAAGCCAGGAATTCTCATGGATCAGCCCCGGATTGCCGAGAACGCTGAGGAATGGAAAGATCAGACCGACGCTTAGCATCTCCACAAAGCCGCGCAGGCCGATCAATTGAAGGAGGCCGACCGCCTGGCGACGCTCGTCCAAGGTCAAAAGCGATATTGCGACTCGGACGCTCTTCAGCATGAGCCGACGACTACGATGTCGGGGTGCAGGGCCAATCCACTTGGGTCACTAGATCGTCTGTGACTGCCAGTATGGATTGCGGTTACTAAGATGCGGCCAACTCCGCAATGGAGCGAGGTCGATGCGGCCATGCCGCCATAAAAAAATATCCGCGCCATGCGAAGCACCTCTGACCAAACAAACTGCGACAAGGTTCCAGAACGGGCCGCAGGCTATCAAAGAAGGAGCCTATCAGTCTTCCGGCGAAACAACAACAAGCGCGCCGTTTCTAGGCACCATTCCCGGTGTTGCCGAGGTGGTCCAAGGGCGCGTTCAGATCTTTTTCGCGCAGAAGTGCTGAAATCCTGGACACCTGTTTGTCCGGCAGTGTGCCAAGCCGCGTCATGTGGATCGAGAACACGGGGCTTTCCCCGCGTTCGATTTTCCTGATCATCGCGTCGACCCCATCTTCGGTGGTCGTTCGGTTGATGCTGGCCGCAGGGGCGAGGCCCTCGGCAAAACATGCGTCCCAGGCTCCAAACGCCTTCTCGGCATATGCGTGCAGTAGCATGAACTCCGAAGCTTTGCTGCCTTTCCGCTCCAGGGGCGTGCGCACGCCGAAGTAGCACTCCACTGGTCCCAGGCGCGACTCAATCCCCTCGCGGGCGGCCGCGAAGGTATTGGCATCTATGACAAAAGGGGTTGTACTTGGCGGGTGAAGCGCATCGCGGGCCAGAGACGGGAGGCCAAAGATCTGCCGCGCGTTTCCTGACCATTTGGCCTGCGCAGGGCTGGCCTCTTCCAGAAAACTGCGCGGTCGCCCATCATCGGCAACGAAGTCCTCTGCAGAGACTGGCGCCACGAAGAAGTTCTTGGCGTCTAGAATTAGGACATATCCGTCGTCGCATAGCCTCGCTGCACACAACTTGAATGCCTGCTGCATCATCCAGCCATTGTTGCCCCGCCATCCTGCTTGAACGCGAAATGGAACACGATGACGATTGTGAACAAAAAGTCGTTTTAGCGTTCGCCCCAATTTCGCTCTTTCAGAGCAGATTATGTCTTTAGGAAGAACAACGGAAACGCGGTCCTTCAGTTTTCCGTAAGAAGAGAGCCGATTGCGGACGTCGTTCAGCACACTCTCTTCCCGAATATCATTTACTATGACATTGATAGATGCAACGTCGTCGGGTTTGACAAAACGAGCAATCGAGTGCGCCTGTAACTCTAGGCTGTTAATTTCGTTGCCATAAACAATGGTCACAATGTGATACTTGCGATTCATTTGTGCCATGCCGGTAAAGGCCGATCGAGGAATGCCTCGACATACCGAATGTCGTCAGCGAAATTCGACAATAGCATCCGCCGCAAGTCTTCGCTAATTTCCGGCGCGACTTCTTCGGTCAAGAATAGGTCTCTGTTGATGCCTAAACGCGCCAGAAAGGAGACCAGGCCCTCCATGTCTCTGCGCCGCAGCGCGCTCCGCAACGATTTCGCCTGCTTGACCAACCAGACCGATTTGGGCTTTCCGTAAGTTTTCCGAACCTTCTCTTCCGACGCGAGAGGCTCAAACCGCTCTGACGGCACACCGATATGCGCGAACAAGGACGCGAGATATGCGTTGCAGGCCGCGTTGTCCGAGAAAATGTCCTCGAAAACTCCGACGTGGATCTGGGATCGATCAAAGTGTGTCAACACATTCCCAAGTAGTGTCGCGTAAGCACTGTTTTCCCAAAGCGTCGGCTGCGAACGGAGTGCGGTCTCAAGGTTGTCCATGGTACGACCGTTTTCCCTGTACATGCGGTAATTCGAGACAAGTCGATCAATCGGATGTCTCAGGATGCAAACAAGCCGTGCGTCCGGCAGCACCTCTTTCATGCGACGCAGCGCTTCCGGATCAGTTATGTAAGATGTGGATATCTCACCGATCGCCCGCGAACGCCCGGCATCTTCGAAGAGCGATAGATACCAGTCCTGACCGCGATCGAAATATCGGTCAAAATAGAAGACTTCCTTTCGATCCAAGGGAAGGAAAATGTCGGGATGCTGTCTTAGAACGGTGTCAAGCCATGTGGTCGCAGACTTCGGAGGGCCAATTCCAACAAACGTCGGGCGCGCCATGAAGTTTCAACCTCGCAGTTCCAAATCCGGACGACGCCTGCTGGGTATCGACGCCATTTCCTGCACATTCCTAGGTGAGACGTCGCTGCGCAACAAGAGGTCACTTACGTGGTTTGACTTTTGCTTGATCGGAGGATTGCAGACGGCAACCACGGCAACATCAGGAGCGAGACAGATACGCGCGTGTGCCATTTCCCCCGATCCGCAGAATCAGATCTGGTAGGATGTAGTGACTACAGGCGAGCTCGGAAGTGAGCAAAGCTCATGAGAACAGCGGCTCTGATGACCACTACGTTGCGGGCTCCCCTGTGCTTCACCGTACGCGTACGGCTCATAAAGTTGATACCAGAACCGGTCAACACGCTTGGTAAAAAAGTCTAAATACTAATGCTTTGTTGTCTATAGGCATGGTTTATGGACGCTCTTTCTGGAGGAATAACTCGGGTGAAGTCGAGGTTCAAAATCCAATGAGTCAACCCAGTGGTTCTGGCGCTCGATTGTCAACAAGTTTTCTGCGGACACTGTACGGATGGAGACAATTGCAGTGTCCCTGCGGTCGGCGTTGCCAAAGCCGCAACATAAATGATTCATTCCCCTTATGGGGTCGAAGCCATCAGCGTCGTTTAATGTATCATGAAGGGTCGGACCGAAACACAAGCGGCGCGTGACGGTTGGGAAGTTTGCGAGTGCAGATCGTGTGCATAGAGCGTATCGGCGCGCTCAACGCGAAAAAGCTGAGATTGCGCCGACTAAACATTTCCACGCCAAGCTTACCACGCCACAAGCCGAGGGAGTAAGCTCCATACTAACCGAAGAAATCGTGAGTTGCGGGCCCCCGCAACCAAACCCATCGAACATCAGAGCGCTTCGGCTTTCATGAGCGAGTGGACGTCCTCGAAGCGGGCGGAGCGGGGTCGGTTTCGGATTTGACCCATCAGGTTTTCGATGCCTCGGACGAGGGCGACATCTTCCGGGGGGTGGCCCGGCGCATGGGCGTGGAGCAGGCGTTTTCCGACGGGCGCGAGGCAGGGATTGGCTGCGTGACCTGTGGGCGCGGGCGCAGAATGTAGCGGAGCGTTAGGGGTTCCACCTGCCCGACTTCGACACCTTCCGCTTCAAAACCTCCATCCCCGCCGACCTGGGCGCCGCCCCTGGTCGAAATGGTAAACCGCCCCTACGCGCGGCGTTTATGAAACTCGCAGCCGGAAACCCGGACGTCCTGTTTGCCCGCCGACCTGACCTCGTTCTGCGAGATCGACGGCTTCCGCGACCGGCACCCGGACCAGTTCCTATCCCTCGGCATAGCCGGGCAAAACATGATGAGCTTCGCGGGCGGCCTCGGCCTCGCGAGCTGGGCATTGTCGACATCCGGGTGGATGGGCGGCATCTGGCGGGCTCAACGCCTGCGTGTGACCTGCGGGAGGCGTTTAGGCTGGAGGATGTCTATGTCAACCACAGGGGGTCGTATCGGGGTTGCATGGGGCGAGCCGATCATGGCCGGTCGCCTGGGCCATGCCGCGTAATCCGGTGGCGGGGGGTCGCGGTCTGCCAGATGATCGGCTCGATGATCTCGGACCGCGTGCCGTCGTCCGATAGTCGCGCCGTTCAGATCGCCAACAAGCTGGACGCGACCCGTTACACCCTGCACGCGCCGGGACTTATTTCGTCGGCGGATCTTGCGCGGACGGTGCGGGAGAGCCTACAATTTGGGGTCAACTGGGTCAACTGGGTCAACTGGGTCGGCTGGTGGGGTGGGATGTGACGGTGGCGTCGATTTGCGACGTAGCCGACACCATCCACCTTGCAGCAGCGGGCATAGTGACTGGGGCAGAGCTTCGCGCGGCGAGGAACGCGGGGGCGGTCGGGGTACTCTGTTGCCGGTATCTGGTTGCGCAGGAGCGGACGTTGGTTTTGCCGCCGCATGACCGGCTGATGATGACCTGCAGAGCGCGTGGAAGCAGCCTGCGGTGGTTTGCAGCGTGGAAAGGGCCGCCGCCACGAAGGCCGCGCTTGCCGGGAAGCTGTTGACTCATCTGTGTGTGGATGAGGCTTTGGGGCGGGCCCTTCTGAAGGCAGTCAGGCGATGACGCCCATGTTCCACCGGTGATGGGCAATCGCGTCGCGGATGTCGTCGTGCCAGCGAATGCGACCGTGTTCCAGGACGATCCCGGACGTGCACAGCCGCTCAAGTTGCTGCAAGGCATGACTTACGACGAGGGCGGAAGCGCCCTTGAGCCGTTCGCGCAACAACGCCTCGGACGAGGCGCGGAAGGCGGCGTCGCCAACGGCGGTGACCTCATCGACGAGGTAAAGTTCGAACGGCATCGCCATCGACAAGCCAAAGCCGAGGCGTGCACGCATGCCCGAAGAATACCCCCGAACCGGCGTGTCGAGCTGCGGGCCGAGCCCCGCGAAAGCCGAGACGAAGCGTTCCAGCGCGCGCACGTCGGCGCCATAGAGCCGGGCCACGAAGCGCAAGTTCTGCCGACCCGTGAGGTCGTGGTGGAAGCTGCCCGCGAAGCCGACTAGCCACGATACGCGGCCATGCCGCACGATGCGCCCGTGATCGGGGGGCAGGGTGCCTGCGATCAGCTTGAGCAGCGTGGATTTCCCCGCGCCATTGCGCCCAAGGAGACCCACGGATTCTCCCTGTTGAATCCGTAGGTTAAGGTCGCGGGCGACGGTGACGTCGCCGAACCGCTTGCACACGCCCTCCAGTGTCACGACCGTGGTCATCAGGCCCGCTCGCGCAGGCTGGCGACCAACAGCGCGAGCACGCCCCAGACCAACATCAACGCCAGGGCACCGACGCCGAGGAGGATCAGCGGGTCCGGCCCGGTTGCCTGCCCGGCCCGCGTCGGTCGCACATGGGCCGCAAGATAACGCGACTGCCGCCGCGCCTCCGCCTGCGCCGTGTCGAGAGCCGCGCGCGCGGCGAGGTAGGCCTCTTGCGCAAACTCCACCTCGACCGTCAGACGCTCAAAGGTTGCGACAACGCCCGCGTAATCCTCCCGCTCTTCGGGCACGCCAGAGCCGTCGCCAAGCTTCAACCGCTCATCCGCGATACGCGCCTCGATGACCGAAATCCTTTCGGTGCTGCGCTCGATCCGCGGGTCGTTCGCATTTGTCTGCGTGCGCAAAAGATCAAGCCGGATCAACTCGTTGGCCAGCTCCTCCTCCAGATGCGCGAGCAGGCCCATGCGCCCGCCAAGGTCCGCCCCCGGGTCGACGATCTGGCTTTCCGCACGAAACGCCGTCAGCGCTGTCCGGGCGTCTGCCAACCGCTGCGCTGCAAGGTCGAGGACGACCTGTGCCTCTCCCAACGTGTCCTCTTCCGCCTCTTCGGAGAGGCGATTGACGAGGTCGCTTGAGATCGCAAACACCTCCGCCGCGATCTGCTGCGCGGTGTCGGGGTCGAAGGCCCAGACCTTCAGTTCAATGATCCCCGTTTTCGGATCGAACGAAACCGTAGACATCCGCCGCCAATGCACCAGCAGGTCTTCAATCGTCGTGTCTGGCGCGAGCGAGAACACCGGGTCGTCGGGCCAGGCGACCTCGTAAGCCGCGCGCAGGCCGACATTTGCTTCAAGCGATTCGGCCAGCTCCTGCGAATCGAGAAAGGCGTACAGCACGTCCGCATCCGACGACGTGCCCCCCGGAAGGCCAGTCAGGCCGCCGAACATTTCGAGCGGCATGAACGTCTCGGCCCGTCGGACAGAAAACCCCACCGTCGATTCATACTGCGGCGCTGCAAAATGCACCAAATACAACGCGAGCGCGCCAAGCGGCATCAGCACGAGAGCCAGAAAACTAAGCGCAAGCGCCCGGCCCCGCGGGGCGCGAGACACCGTCGGCGGCACGTAGGCCCGGGGGACTTGGTCCGTCGGGACACTGGCCAGTCTGGCGGGTGCAGTCACATGATCCTCCGCTAAGTCAAAATTAACCCTAACGGGCACACTCTCACCCTGCGCCCAACAGGGTGAAGATTCCGTTTCCAAAGAGGATTCGATTGCTCAGTCCAACCCTTCCTCCGCCCTCGACCGTGCGGGCGATCCCGGCATTGATCCTGCGCGAGGTGGCGACCGGTTATGGCCGAACGCCCGGCGGCTGGATCTGGGCGGTGGTGGAGCCTGTGGCGGCCATTGCGCTGCTGTCTTACATCTTTGCGATGGCATTCAATGCGCCGCCGGTGGGGCAGAGCTTCGCGCTGTTTTATGCGCTGGGCTACCTGCCGTTCATGGCGTTCCTCGACATTTCCAACAAGCTTGCCAACGCCTTACGGTTCTCGCGGCATCTGCTGGCCTATCCGGCGCTGGCGCGAATGGATGCGTTTCTGGCGCGGCTGATCCTGAACACCGTGACGCAACTGGTCGTCGCCGCGGTGGTGCTGATCGGCATCCTCGTTCTGTTGGATACCGGCGCGATCTGGTCGGGGCCGATGCTGGTGCAGGTCGTGGCGCTGACGGTGCTGTTGTCGGCGGGTGTGGGGCTGCTGAACGCGGCGCTTTTCGCGCGTGTCCCGCTGTGGGAGCGGCTTTGGCAGATCGCGATGCGACCAATGTTCATCATCTCCGGCATCTTCTTCGTGCAAGAGGATCTGCCCGCCGATCTCGCCGCTATCGCGTGGTGGAACCCGTTGATTCACATCACGGGTTTCGCGCGGGCGGCGGCGATCCCAAGCTACAGCGCCCCTCTTGGAAGCTCGGCTTACGTTGTTTTTCTGGCGCTGGCGCTGCTCTTCCTCGGGCTGCTGTCGTTGCGCCTTGTTGCAAAGGACCCGACCCATGTCTGAGCCCGTGATTGACCGTTTGTTTCTTGGCGCCGGGGCGATGAAGGCGGGGACGACGTGGCTGTATGACGTGCTGAACCGGCATCCGCAGATCTATTTCACGCCGGAAAAAGAGCTGCATTACTTCTACGCCCGGCATGTCCGGTCGGACATCCTGTCGGATCAGGCGCGGTTGGAGAATGTGCAGCGGAAGTACCTGAAGTTCGATCCCGCGAGGGCGCGCCCGTTGGCGATCCGGGATCGGATGCGCTGGATCGCGAATTACCTGGACGGGCCGGTGGACGATCACTGGTACCGTAGTCTGTTCCTGCATCGGCCGACGGGGGCGTGGGCGGGCGATTTCTCGAACCTTTACGCGCTGTTACCAGAGCCGGCCTGGGCGAGGGTTGCAGAGCGAGTCGCGGATTTGCGGGTGCTCTATACCATGCGCGATCCGATTGATCGGTTGTGGAGCCACGCGAAGTTTCACCTCAAGGTCACCGGGCAGGCGGACGCCATCGATCGGTGGAGCGCGGGCCAGTTGGAGGCTTTCGTTCGCCGACCATTCATCTGGGAGAATGCCGAGTACGGTGCGGCCGTCCGGCGGATGCAAGCGGCGCTGCCTGAGGGCGTGCTCAAGTTGCTGTTTCACGAGGATATCCACGCCGACGAGACATCTGCGCTGTCCGAAATCGAGGCCTTTCTTGGTCTGCCGCCGTTTGCCTACCCGGAGGCAGCGATTGCGCGCCGGATCAACGCCACCGAGTCTCGCCCCATCCCGGAGGAGTTCCGCGCGCGCCTCCTGCCGGATGCGCAGCGGATTGCAGAGGAACTCCGCAGCTTGGGGCTGGAGGTGCCTGCCGGTTGGACATTGGAAGAGGAGGTGGCTGTTACTCCGTAAATCTGCCAATTGCGCTTCGCAGCCACGGTTTTGCCCCCGACGATGACCAGTGCCTCACGTCGACCCGCGCTACCATCGGCGCTGAGCGGGCGATCTGGACGCTGATTGGGAGGGCATCTTCACCTCCAACCCACGCGCCGCCGGAAGCGGGGCTCCCAAAGCGAGGCGCGCTCGCAAGAGCGCGATGAGCGGCCCCCGACGCCTCGGGTTGTTCGTGTCGTAACGATCTGATCTGTGCGCTGCCGGCGAAGAGTCTCCCTGGGTTGATCCAGCCAGCACCGCGCGGTCGAGGCGTTAGAGTTTTTCGGGCTTGGAGAATTCAGCTCAGACGGATTCAGCCGATCAGGCATTCGGAAATGGTATTTGGAACCCGTGCCGTGGCGTGTGCGCTCGACAAGGCCGAGATCTTCGCCGACCGTGCGTGCACGGTCCTTTCGGAGTTGGGAACGTGTCAGGTAAGGCTTGCGCCTTATGCGCTATGGCTGAGAGTGCCAAGGAACTTGCCCATCACTAGAAGTGACGCTGGTGATCACGCCGTTTCGACTTGTCTTTAAGGCCTGCGCCTTGGACAGACCACCACGACGGTTTTGAGCATCGGTCCCAAGCGTCACTCTGGGTCTGTGGAGAAAATCAGGCGTTCTTCACAAGGCGCGATCCGAAGGATGTTGGTGGAGCCCGGCACGTTGAATGGGACGCCTGCGATCACGACGATCTGGCTGTCTTCTTCTGCGAAGCCGTCTTTTCGGGCGGCACGGGCGGCGTTCACCACCGCTTGCTTAAAGCGTTCGAGCTTGCCGGTGATGACACAGTGCAGCCCCCATGTCAGTGCGAGTTGGCGTGCCGTCGACCGGATATGGGTCATCGCGATAATGGGCGGTTGCGGACGCTCCCTCGCGACAAGCCGCGCGGTGGTTCCGGATTGTGAGAAGCAGCAGATCGCGTTGATCCCGGTGACTTCCGCGATTTCGCGCGCGGCCGAGACGATGGCGTCTGCCGAGGTCTCGCGCGTGCCGCCCCGGCTGGCCTGAGTGACGGACCAGTAGGTCGGGTCGTTCTCAACCTCGACCGCGACGGCGTTCATCGTTCTGACGGCCTCAATCGGATACTGCCCCGCCGCGGATTCCGCCGACAGCATCACGGCATCCGCGCCCTCGTAGATCGCCGCCGCTACGTCCGAAACCTCGGCCCTGGTGGGCATCGGGCTTTCGATCATCGACTCCAGCATCTGCGTCGCGACGATGACCGGCTTTGCCGCAGCCCGGCATTTGCGAACGAGGCGCTTTTGGATCGGTGGCACGTTCTGCACCGGCAGCTCCACACCCAGATCCCCGCGCGCGACCATGCAGCCGTCGGCGACCTTGAGGATTTCGTCAAACGTCTCAACCGCAGACGGCTTTTCGATCTTCACCATGATCGCTGCCCGCCCGTTAGCCAGCTCGCGCGCGTCCCACACATCCTGCGGGCGCTGTACGAAGGACAGCGCCAGCCAGTCGACGCCCAGCTCGCACGCAAATTCGAGGTCGGCACGGTCCTTCTCGGTCAGCGCGGCAAGGCCAAGCACCACGTCCGGCACGTTGACTCCCTTCCGGTTCGAGATCGTGCCCCCCACCGTCACGGTACAATTTGCGAAATCCGGTCCGAACTCGTCGACCCGCAGCCGGATCTTCCCGTCGTTCACCAGCAGGGTGGCGCCGACTTCCAGCGCATCGAAGATCTCTTTGTGCGGCAGTTGCACCCGGGTGCCATCGCCCGGCGCGTCGTCGAGGTCGAGGCGAAACGCCTGGCCTTCCTCCAACTCCTCAGCGTCATTTGCGAACACGCCAACCCGCAGCTTCGGCCCCTGAAGGTCCGCGAGGATGGCAATCGGGCGCCCGCAGTCTTCTTCGATCTTGCGAATAATCTGATGCCGGGCCGCGATTTCGTCATGCGTGCCGTGGCTCATGTTCAGCCGGAACACGTCCGCCCCTTCTTCGAACAGCGCCTTGATCGTGGCCTCGTCCGAGCTGGCCGGCCCGAGGGTCGCCACGATTTTGATGTTGCGAAGTCGTCTCATGCCGAGCTGTCCCCCAAGGCGTATCGTTTCGCGTCTTACTAATGGTAACGCTAACGTCCCACAACTGGTCCCGGCACTTTCGGGCCGAAGTAGGACGGTCTCACACCTGCATGACAAGGTTTGCCTACGAAGTGATCAACGGCGCGGGTTGCACTGGGCGGCGGCACGGTCAATCTAGGGGGAAAGGGGGCGACACCGATGGATGATCAGACACAGCTTGAATTGGAGGCAGCCGCGTTTCGGCGGCTGCGGGCGCATCTGCAAGAGCGGACGGATGTGCAGAACATCGACATGATGAACCTCGCGGGCTTCTGCCGGAACTGCCTGTCGCGCTGGTATCAGGAAGCCGCGAACGAGCGCGGGATCGAGATGTCGAAGGCCGAGGGGCGCGAGGCGTTCTATGGCATGCCGTTCGATGACTGGAAGGCGAAACACCAGACGGAGGCGACCGAAGCCCAGAAGGCTGCGTTCCAGAAGTCGCACGAGTAGGGTGGGCAATCTGCCCACCGCCCGTTGCCGTCAGACGGCGGCCTTCAGGCTTTCGTCGAGATAGATCTCGCGCAGGCGCTTAGCTATCGGCCCGGGCGTTCCGTCGCCCAGGGCCGTTCCGTCGATCTCGACCACCGGCATCACGAAGGCCGAGGCGGAGGTGACGAAGGCTTCATCGGCGGCCTGCGCCTCTTCAACGGTGAAGGGGCGTTCCTCGACGACCATCTGGGCCTCTTTCGCGAACCGCAGTACGGCGGCGCGGGTGATCCCGTGGAGGATGTCGGTCGACAATTGCCGCGTGATGATCTTGCTGCCCTTCACGATGTAGGCGTTGTTTGACGTGCCTTCGGTGACCTCGCCATCCTGCACCATCCACGCGTCATCGGCGCCCGCGTGCTTTGCCATCATCTTTCCCATGGACGGATACAGAAGCTGCACTGTCTTGATATCGCGCCGCCCCCAACGCGCGTCGGGGATCGAGATCACCTTGATCCCCTTGGCGGCCACCGGCGACTGCGCCATCCCCGGCTTCGCCTGAGTAAACGCCACCACCGTGGGCTCCGCGCTTTCCGGAAAAGCGAAGTCCCGATCCGCCGCGCCGCGCGTGATCTGGAGGTAGATCAGCCCGTCCTCAATCTCATTCCGCTGGACCAGCTCACGGTGCATCTCTAGCAGCGCGTCGGTGTCCATTGGCTCGGCCATGTCCAGCTCGCCGAGGGAGCGTTTGAGCCGCGCCGCATGTCCGGCAAAGTCGATCAGTTTGCCGCCGAGGACGCTCGTGACCTCATAGACGCCATCCGCAAACAGAAAGCCCCGGTCGAACACCGAAACGGTGGCCTGTTCCTCGGGCAGGTAATCTCCATTCACATAGACGGTGCGGCTCATGTCGGGTCCTCTGGCATTAGGTGCAGCGCTGCATATTGCAGCAGGATGACGGTCTTTGCATCCCGTATCCGGCCATCGGCGACCATGTCCAGCGCCTCGGCGAGGGGGAGGTCGAGGATTTCAATCTCTTCCCCTTCTTCAGGGAGGCCGCCGATCGTCGCGGTAGCCTCCTCGGCGCGGTATTCGGCAGTGAAGAAAGTGAGGCGTTCGGTGACGGATCCGGGTGACATGAAAAGGTCGAACAGGCGGCGCGGATGGGTGAGGACAAGGCCAAGCTCCTCCTCCGCCTCTTCCTTGATCCGGGCGTCGGGGGCGGCGTCGTCCAACAGGCCCGCAGCGGCCTCGATCAGGTGCGGGTCCTCGCCGACATAGGCCGCAGGCCAGCGAAACTGGCGCCCGAGCAAGACATGCCGCCGGGCTGGATCATAGGGCAGAATCACCGCGCCATCGCCCCGGTCATACGTCTCGCGCCATTGCTCCTGGATGGAGCCATCCGACAGCGTGAGCCGCAACCGCGTGGTCTTCAGCGTCGCCCAGTTGTCGCTGAGCAGGCAGGTCTCCAGGATTTCATACTGTGTCATTCTGCCGGGGCCTTACCTTGCCCTGCCGGGCTGCATTGCATTGGAGTGAACCGGGTCAGCCCCAAAGCTTCGCTTCTGACGGGTGCAAGCCTTCGGCGTCGTAGCGGAGCGGGCAGTCACGGTCTTCGGCCAGCAGAAGGGGCCCGTCGAGGTCCACGATCTCGGCCCCCTGAGCGACCAGCACGGCGGGCGCCATCGCGAGGCTGGAGCCGACCATGCACCCGACCATAACGCGATAGCCCTCGGCCCGGGCGGCATCGCGAAGGGCAAGCGCTTCGGTCAGGCCGCCCGTCTTGTCGAGCTTGATGTTGACCATGTCGTACTTGCCCTTCAGCCCGGGCAACGAGGCCCGGTCGTGGCAGCTTTCGTCGGCGCAGACGGGCAGGGGCCGGGCGATCTCGCCCAGCATGCCGTCGTCACCGGCGGGCAGGGGCTGTTCCACCATCTCAACGCCGAGGCGCACGAGGTGCGGCGCCAGCTCGGAGTACTCCTCTGCCGACCAACCTTCATTCGCGTCCACGATGATCCGCGACTTGGGCGCCCCCTCCCGCACCGCTTCAAGCCGCGCCATGTCGCCCTCGCCGCCCAGCTTGATCTTCAGCAAGGGCCGCGCCGCGTGGGTGGCCGCTGCGGCCCGCATCGCGTCGGGTTCCCCCAAAGAAAGTGTGAACGCCGTGATCACCGGCCCGGGCGACGGCAATCCAGCAAGCTCCCACGCGCGGCGGCCTTCGGCCTTGGCGCGCCAGTCCCACTCCGCGCAGTCCACCGCATTGCGCGCCGCTCCTGCGGGCAGATCGCCACCCGCTATGATCTGCGCCTCGACGTTGTCCAACGTCTCGCCGTAACGCTTGTACGGCACGCACTCGCCGCGCCCGACACTGCCGTCCCGCTCCATCGTGACGGTCAGCACCTCGGCCACCGTCCGGCTCCCGCGTGAGATCGTAAAGACCTCCGCGAACCTGAACTCATCGCGCGTGACGCTCCGCACAGCCTGCTCCTCCAGCTTGGTGAAAATACTCCTGCCGGAGGCTCTAAATCTCTTCCAGCGCGTCCACCAGCCGCCCCGCGCCATGCCGGAACGGATCGACCGCAGGCAGCTCCATCCGCCCCTCGATCTCGGACAAGTAGCCGTCCACATCCTCATCCGGCAGGGTCGAGGTGTTGACCGACACGCCGATCACCTTGCACGCCGGATTGACCACATGCGCCAGTGACAGCGCCATGTCGCGCAGCGTGCCGAGCGACGGAAGCTGGTAGTCGGGGAGGCCCCGCATATGCAGCCGCGTCGGCTCGTGGCTTAGCACCAGCGCGTCCGGCTGCCCGCCATGGATCAGCGCCAGCGACACGCCCGAGTAGGACGCGTGAAACAGGCTGCCTTGCCCCTCGATGTGATCCCAGTGGTTCGGGTCGTTGTCGGGCGTCAGCCACTCGATCGACCCGGCCATGAAGTCGGCAATCACCGCATCCAGCGGCACGCCGTTGCCCGTTACGAGGATGCCCGTCTGACCTGTCGCCCGGAAAGACGAGGGCAGCCCGCGCGCCTTCATCTCCCGATCCATCGCCAGCGCCGTGTACATCTTGCCGACCGAGCAATCGGTGCCTACCGCAAGACAGCGCTTGCCTGTTCGCTTCACACCATTGGCAATTGGGTATTCGTCCTGTGGCAGTCGGACGTCGATCAGTCGCCGACCCGCAGCATTTGCCGCCGCCACAAGCTCCGCATCGTTGCGCAACAGCGAATGCAGACCGCTCGCGATGTCATACCCCATGGCCAGCGCGTCCTTCAGCACCGGTTTCCACAGATCCGAAATCACGCCACCCCGGTTCGCAACGCCGATCACCAGCGTCTTCGCCCCGGCCTCGCGCGCCTCGTCCAGCGTCATATCGGGGACTTTCACGTCCGCCGCGCACCCGGGCAGACGAAGCTGGCCGGTCACGTTGTTGGGGCGCCAATCGCGGATGCCCTGCGCCACCTTGGCGGCAAGCTGGTCCGGAGCATCGCCGAGGAACAACAGATACGGGGTCTCGATCATCGGGAGGGTCCTTTCGGCAGCAGATTCACGCGCCGATGTCATCAGCTTTTTGCGAAAGATCAACCTCAGTCGCGCCACGAGCGCGCGCTTTTGCGTCAGACCGCCCGGCGCCCGTAGTAGAGGCTCACGACATGCTCCGCCTCCGCGAAGAAAAGCCAGCGGATGCACAATATGCCTGCGATATGGGCCAGAATGGCAAGCACCGCGAGCCCGTGACTGAACGGCAGGGCCACCAGCGCGAGCGCTGGGAGGCCCGACGCCAGCACGATCCCGATCACGCGCAGCCGGGCCGCGTGTTTGCGGGCCACAACGTGGACCATCTCTTTGGTCAGATAGTTCGGCCCCGTATGCGGCGGCTCGAACGCGCGCACCGTACCGCGATCGCCCAACCCCGTCGCGGTACCAAGCGTTGACCCAGACCCCGCAAAACGTCCGTCGCCGATGACCCATGCCACGATCTGCACCGCGCCTGCCGCCGCCAAAAGGATCGGCGCGACCGAGATTTGCCCGGCCAACAGCAGCCCACCAGCAGCGGCGTAGAGGAAAAACAGCAAGGGCGTTGACCAGTGATGCCAGCGCGGCACCGTCTTGAGCTGGGCATAGATCATCGACGTCGCCAGAACGGTCGCCACTGCGCAGACCGCCACCAGCCATCCGAGCAGCGCAAAGCGCGTCCCGTAGAACACGATGGGGAACGCATAGACCGCGCCAAGGGCAAGCGTGATGCAGGCCAGCCATCCCTCCCGGCTCAGCCAGCTTGACCGCCATTGCGTAAACGCCTTCAGCGCCCGCTCCGGATGGCCGAGGTGGAAGGTCGAGGCGATCAGACCTCCGGATGCGAGGGCGTATGCAATCGCGAAGAACGCAAACGCCGTCCATCCGGTAACGGGCGGCAGCCCGAGCCCGAGGCACGCCAAAAGGCCAAAGCCCAGCCCCGAAAGCGTCGTGAACAGAATGATCGAGCGTGCCGGATGCATTTACACCTCCATCCCGCGCACCGCCGGAAGCGGCGCACCACAAGCGAGGCGCGCTCGCAAGAGTGCGAAGAGCGGCCCCCGACGCATCAAATCTTGTCCAGCGCTTTGTCGAGCCAGGCCAGGAACCCGCGCGGCTCTTCCGCCACCGGCTCCAGCAGCGGGGCAAGCACGTCGATGTCCTTATCTCGCGGCGGTAGGTACTTGTTCACCGGCTTCGTCCCCTGCTCGGGCATCAGGTCCATCCCGCCCCGCTCGGCGACAGAGCGGGACACGGCGCTGTCCGGGTCGGACAGATCCCCAAACGCCCGCGCGCCCGTGGGACAGGTGCGCACGCACGCAGGGACCTGGTCCTCTTCGGGCAGGTTGTCGTTATAGATCCGATCCACGCACAGAGTGCATTTCTTCATGACCATCTCGGCCGGATCCATCTCGCGCGCGCCATAGGGGCAGGCCCAGGCGCACAGTCCGCACCCGATGCAGTCGCTCTCGTTCACCAGAACGATCCCGTCCTCGACCCGCTTGTACGAGGCGCCGGTAGGGCACACCGTCACGCAGGGTGCATCGACGCAATGGAGGCATGACTTCGGAAAGTGCACCAACTGCGCCGGGCCGTTTTCGGGCTGCACCTCGTAGGAGTGCACACGGTTCAGGAAGCTGCCAATCGGTTCGTTGCCATAGGCGTCCTTGTCGGCCAGCGGGGCGCCGTAGTTCTCGGTATTCCAGCCTTTGCAGGCGGTCACACAGGCATGGCAGCCGACGCAGATGTCCAGGTCGATCACCAGCCCAAGCTGCTTGTCCGTTTTGGCGGGAAGGCTGGTCATGGTGCGCGCCTCCCGCGTTGTCCGGGCGCGGAATCAAGGCCGCAAGCCGCTGCGCCATCGACGGGCCCACGCGAGGCCCGGCGATTGGCTTCCACCATCGCGATGTTCTGAACGAATGCGGGACGGTGCGATAAACCGCGTTGACCAAAGGTTGGATCGCCGGACCTGGGCCCGTCGACGGCGCGGCTCGGGACTAATTCGCCCAGCTTGGGCGCGACAGTGCGAAGTAGTGCCAGTTCATGTCGTTCACCTGCGCGCGATAGACCAGCGGCCAATCGTTCAGGTGCGCGACAAGATTCGTCAGGTGCCAAGCTTGGTGCTCGTTCACGGCCAGCAGACGCTCTGTCACGGCCTGCCAGTCGTTCAAGACCCCGGCGCGATGGGCCGTGTTCACCGCCTCCAGCACCTTCGGCTCGACCCAGCCATCGGGGAAGCCCCAGCCCCACATCCAACTGTGGGTGTTCGGGTTCCAGGACGACACCACGCCGTAGTCCGAGATTGCAACGCGCCCGTCGGCATTCGTGAACTTGAACAGCCCTTCCGATGGGATCACATCCCAGCGCCCGCCGCCGCTGCCAACGTCGTAGGCCGTGTAAAGCTCGCGCGAGCTCACCGAGATGTCCCGGCAGAGGTCGTCCAGCAAATTGCGGAAGTCCGGGTCGTGGTCGACCTCTTTCAGGGCGCCGCAGTCGTCGCAGACATACCAGATCCCCTCGCCCTCGTAGTCGCCCCAGCGGGGGTCGACCTTTGGTGCCGCCGTCGCACTCATGACCCGTCTCCTTGTCCCGTCCGGGCAGGATGGCGCAGGCGTTTGGCTGAATTATGGCGAATGCGCTCATGACGTGCTCCGCCGGATGTTTTTGGGTGCCGGGGGCACGGGGGACACGAGGGGATCGAAGGCGGGCTGGGCCTCGGCGGGCGGGGCGGTTTTCTCGACGCTAACCTTAAGGTCGAACCAGGCCGCCTGCCCGGTGACGGGGTCAGAGTTCGACCAGCGCATACCGTCCCCCTTCTCGGGCAGCAGCTCTCCGATCAGATGGTTCAGCAGAAAGCCCTTCGTCGCCTCCGGCGCGTCCGCATCGAGCGCCCACGCCCCCTTCCGCTTGCCGATGGCATTCCACGTCCAGACGGTGTTTTCATTCAGCGCCGCCATATGCGCGACGGGCACCGTGATCTCCCCGTGTGGCGACGTCACCTTCGCCCAGTCGCCGTCCTTAAAGCCCTGCGCCTTCCAGATCTTTGTCGGCACATACAGCGGATTGGCCCCGTGAATCTGCCGCAGCCAGGCGTTCTGCGTGCCCCAGGAGTGGTACATCGCCATCGGCCGCTGCGTCAGCGCGTGGATCGTGAACGTCTCGTGCGGTTCGTCGGTCGGGTACCAGATCGGCAGCGGATCGAGGCGCTCGCGGATGCGGGCGCGCAGGTGGTCCGGCGGCTGCACGCGGCCCTTGCCCTCGGCGGCCATCTGAAAGCGGCGCAGCGGTTCAGAGTACAGGTCAAAGATGTAGGGCGCGGGCTTGTCGCATAGCCCGGTTTGCACCGCCCAATCCTGATAGGCCGAGTTCCACGGCTTGTAGTACTCCGCCTCATGCGGGATTTCAGCTGTCCAGAAGCCACCGTTCCTGATGTACTGATCGATCTGTGAGGGGTTCGGTGCCCCGCGTCCGTGTTCCTCCCCATTGCCGCGCCACCCGCAAAGCGGGCCCACGCCCGGGCGCCGCTCGTGCTTGGTGATGTAATCGGCGTAGTCCTTGAACTTCGGCCCGCCGGCGTCATCGACAAACCCCGGCAGCCCCAGCCGGTGGCCCAAGTCGCACAGCACCGACTGGAAGCCGCGCACGTCGCGGTCAGGCTCCACCACCGGCCAGCGGATGGCGTCGGCGGCGCGTTCGGCGTCGGATATGGGCCGGTCGAGGATCGAGATACAGTCGTGCCGCTCCAGATACGTGGTGTCGGGCAGGATGAGGTCGGCATAGGCCACCATCTCGGACGAGTACGCGTCGGAATAGATGATGTGCGGGATCCTGTAGGTCCCGTCGGGGTCCTTCGCCGTAAGCATGTCCATCGTCGCACGGGTGTTCATGGACGAGTTCCACGACATATTCGCCATGTAGAGGAACAGCGTGTCGATCCGATACGGGTCCCCGGCGACGGCGTTCGAGATGACCATGTGCATCAGCCCGTGGGCCGACATCGGGTTTTCCCACGTGTACGCCTTGTCGATCCGCTGGGGCGTGCCGTCTTTGTGCAGGCACAGGTCCTCCGGCCCATGCGGATAGCCCAGATGCGGCCCCGCCAGCGGCTTCCCCGGGTTCGCGGACGCATGCGGTTTGGGATGCCCGTGCGTCGGACGAGGGTAGGGCGGCTTGAACCGGAACGACCCGGGAGTCTCGACCGCGCCAAGCAGGATCTGCAGCAGGTGCAGCGCGCGGCAGGTCTGGAACCCGTTCGTGTGGGCCGAGATGCCCCGCATCGCGTGCATCGAGACAGGCCGCCCGATCATCTTGTCATGCCGTTGGCCGCGGAAATCCGTCCACGGGCGGTCAAGTTCGATCGCCTGCTCAAACGCCACATGCGCGAGTTCAGCGGCGAGGCCCCGGATACGCTCGGCCGGGATGCCCACCGTCTCGGCCACGGCCTCGGGTGCGTAGTCGTCAGCAAGATAGCGTTGGGCGATCAGGTGAAACACGGGCACATGCGTCACGCCCGCCTTGCGCCACGTGGCCGACAGGTCAGGCACCACGTCCGGTGCATCGAACGGACGCGGGGCCCCCGTCGCCCTGTCCCACACCAGCGCTTTGCCGTCGTCGTCTTTCAGGAGCAGCCCATGGTCCGGCGACCCCTCGTCCATATTCACCAGACACGCTGCGTTCGTGAGCCGCGCGAGGTAGTCGAGATCGACCCGCCCCGCCTTCAGCAGGCAATGCACCATCGACAGGATGAACAGTCCGTCCGTACCGGGTGTGATCCCGTACCAGTCGTCCGCGACCGCATTGTACCCCGACCGGATCGGGTTGATCCCGATGATCCGCGCACCGCGCGCCTTGAGCTTGCCGATGCCGATCTTGATCGGGTTTGACGAATGATCCTCCGCCACCCCGAAGATCAGGAACAGCTTGGTGCGATCCCAGTCGGGCTCCCCAAATTCCCAAAACGCGCCGCCCATTGTATAGATGCCGCCCGCGGCCATATTGACGGAGCAGAAGCCGCCATGCGCCGCGAAATTCGGCGTGCCGAAGGCCTGCGCCCAAAGGCCGGTGAACGACTGCGACTGGTCGCGGCCCGTGAAGAAGGCGAACTTCGACGGGTCCGTCTCGCGCAGCGGTTTCATCCACGACACCGCCGTTTCCAGCGCCTCGTCCCACGTGATCTCTTCGAATTCGCCCGATCCGCGCGGCCCCACGCGCCGCAGCGGCGCACGCAGGCGCGACGGCGCCGTGTGTTGCATGATCCCGGCGGCGCCCTTGCCGCAAAGCACGCCCTTGTTCACAGGGTGGTCGCGGTTGCCCTCGATATATGCGACCTCGCCGTCCTTCATATGCACGTTGATGCCGCAGCGGCAGGCGCACATATAGCACGTGGTCTGGCGGACCTCGTCCGAGACCTTCGGGCTCAGCTCGACTTGAGGCTGGCTCACCGGCTTGCATCCTCCCCTACGCCTGCAGAGCGAGGAGATCATCGCGCCAACAGGTAAAAATTGAGACAAATAGTCCCGTTTTTTACCGTTAAGGCTAGAGCTTTCCTGCCAGGGCCGCAAGCCTGAGGACGATGTTAGCTGCCGGAGTCTGTCGGTAAATCCGAAGCTGCCGCAGCGCCGCGAGTCGCCGGAACGGGGTGAGCGAGCGAGTGCACTCGAATTCAGAGAGCATATTGCGGTTCTCCGGCGTCAGCAGCGGCGACACGGCTTTCAACGCCTGCACGTTGACATCCGCCCAGTCCGTCAACTGACCCCGGGCCACCGCGCAAAGCCTGTCGAAGCGCGCCCATGGCCCCTGGTTCGCGCCGACATGGTTCTGCGTGTGCTGGCGATACAGCACGTGCGGATCCTCATCAAAAATCACCTGACCGCCCGCCCCGGTGATCAGCAAATAGGCGAACCAATCATGCGCGACGACGTCGGATGCCGCTTCGGCGCCCGTGCGCAGCAGCCGTGCGGCTGTTTCGTTCATGACAATCGTGTTCCCCGCCGCGATGTTCTGGACCAGCGCATTGCCGAACGAGGGCGGGCGCCGAAACCGGGGCGACAGGCCTTGCCGTTGAAGCCGGGCGTCCGTGACAATCGTTCGGCCGCAATAAAGCGCGGGCAGGTGCGCGGGCACGTCGTTCAGAAAGCCCATCGCCCGTTCCAGCTTTTCCGGCATCCAGACGTCATCCTGATCCGAAAACGCAATCGCACCGGAAGGTGCGGCGCGCACAAGTTGCAGGAACGCCTGCGCGGCGCCCAGCCGACGCTTGTTTCGCAGCACCCTGATGTTCCGGTTGCGGAGCGTAGAGGCAAAGGCTTTGGCAATCGTCGGGCCGGTGTCGTCCGACGCGTCGTCGTGAATGAGAAGAGACCAGTTCCGATGCGTCTGTCGGGCGATGCTGTCGAGCTGCTCTGGCAGATACCGGGCGCCGTTGTACAGGGCCATCAGGATCGTCACCGGCGGTACCGGGATGCGGATCGGCGGAAATCCCCGCCGTTGGGTCGTGGGGCGACCTTGGTAAACGGGCAGGTAAGGAATCACTGGCATATCCCTTCTGGCGGCCAGGAATGGTCGGCAAGCATATTCGGATGGGAGCGTTAATTTCGGATGACCAGATGGCTTGGCGTGTTTCGCAAAGATCGGGTGGTGCAGTTCTTTCGCGTCCTAAGACGGAACGGGCTGAGGGAGGCGATGCGCCGCGCCCGCGTCCACATCCGCGCCCTCGCTTTGGGGGTGGAGCCGTCGGCTGTTTCCCAGCCCGCCGGGCCGGCGCCCATTGCGAACCGCTTTGATTTCGCGCCGGTTTGGCGCGATCTGGCGCAGGTCCAGGCGTTCGGCATCTCGCAGGCCCCGGCGGTTCTGATGCAACGGCGTGCGGTCGCGCTGATTGGCGACCTCAACCTGCCGCAATGCCGGAAGTACCGCGTTGAGCAGATGGATGAGCTTCTGGCGACCGAAGACATCGCCTACCAATACGCGCATTTCGAAGACGTGCCCCGATGTCGCGAAATCCTGCAGGACGCCACACATCTGGTGCTCTACCGCCTTGGCCGGTCGGACCTTGCGACGATGTACCTGTATGAGGCGCGGCGGCTGCGTTTGCCGGTGCTGTATGACATCGACGACCCGCTGTTTTCCGTCTCGGCCTATGAAACCTACGCGAACATGGAGGGGCTAAGTCCGCAGGAAAAGGCACATTTCGTAAATGAGGCACCGCTTTATGCCGACGTGATGAACATGGCGGATGCGGTATCACTGTCGACCCCAGGGCTGATGGCGCATGCCAGTTGCTATTCGGTTCGGCCCGCGTACCTCCGCCGGAATTTCGCGGATCGTGAGACGTTGGCGGCGGGTGCCCAGGCCATGTCGCGCAGGCGGAGGCGGACGGGGCCAACGGTCGCGGTGGCAAGCGGGTCTCGCGGGCACGGGGCGGACCTTGCGGTGATTCAGGACGATCTGGTGACGTGGTTGGAGGGCGGTTCGGACCGCAACGTCGTGTTGTTGGGGCATCTGGATCGGGACGGGTTCCCCGACAGCGTGCGGCCGCAGGTCTCGGTCACGCCGTTCACGCGGTATTCAACCTATCTGGGGCATCTGGCGTCTGCCGACGCTGCGATTGTGCCCCTCGCCGACGACCCCTTCAACCGCTGCAAAAGCAGCGTGCGGGCGATTGATGCGGCGGCGGCGGGCGTGCCTGTGCTTGTGTCGAATGTGGGCGACCTCAACGCGGTCGTGCGCGACGGTGAGACGGGGCTCGTGGTGCCTGAGGGCGGATGGGGCAGCGCGCTGGCGCATGTGCTTGATCAGGCGACGATGGAGCAGATGGGCCGCAACGCGCGCGCCAACATCGAACGACGCTGGTCCGCCCATGCGGCGCCGCCCATCGTTGACCCCGGTCTGCTGCGCTGGGTCGCGGCATAGGGGGCGCGCCATGCATGTGATGATCATCAACGTTTTCTTCGCGCCGCAAAGCTACGGCGGCGCGACGCTTGTGGCCGAACAGGTGGCGCAGCACCTGATGGCAGATCACGGTGTGCAGGTCAGCGCGGTCTCGGCAATGTCGCGGGCCGACCTTCAGCCCTACGCGATCCTCAAGGCCGAGGTTGGCGGCGTTGTGAACCGCATGATCAACCTGCCCGCCGACCGCAGCTATCCCCTGCGCTACGCCAACCCTGACGTGGCCGAGCGGATCACACGGATCGTTCGCCAGGTGCAGCCCGACCTTGTTCACGTGCATTGCGTGCAGGACATCGGCGCTGACGTGCTGGCCGCGCTGCACGGACTCGGGGTGCCAACGGTGCTTTCGCTGCACGACTTCTGGTGGCTGTGTGAGCGGCAATTCATGGTGCGTCTCGACGGCACCTATTGCGCGCAGGACCCGGTCCGGATCGAGGGATGCCGCGGCTGCGTTGACGACTTCGCGCGCGCTCAGGCGCGGCAGTCACGGCTCGACATGCTTGCGCCGATGGCTGACCTCATCACCTGTCCGGGGGAATTCGCTCGGGGACTGTATGCGCGTTCTGGCTTTCCGTCGGATCGCCTCACCGTGTGGGAAAACGGCGTGCGCCCCCCGGGCCCTGACTTTTTCGCAGCACAAAAGGCCCGGCGCGAACGTGACCCTCGCCACGTCTTCGGCTTTGTCGGCGGCCCTTCCGCGATCAAGGGCTGGCCACTTCTGCAGGATACGTTCAGCAGCGTCCCACGCGGCGACTTCTGCGGCCTTCTGGTTGACGGCAGCCTGGATGGCTCGTGGTACGCGGGGCGAGACCTGACGCGGATGTCGGGGGAATGGTCGGTCGTGCCGCGCTATGGTCAGGACGAGATCGACGGGTTTTTCTCCCAGATCGACACGCTCCTTTTCTTGTCCCAATGGAAAGAGACGTTTGGCCTGACTATCCGTGAGGCGCTGGTCCGCGGCGTCCGCGTGATCCAGACCGACAGTGGCGGCACGATGGAACACGGCGCAGCCGAACACGCCCGCGTTGTCCCAATCGGCTGCACCCCATCGCACCTGCTGACCGAGGTTATGGGCGCCCTCGATGGCCCCCGTGGCGGCCCCCCGATCTGGGTCCGCACCTATGCCGAACAGGCCACGGACTTCCTCAGCCTCGTGCGCCCCCTCCTTGGCCAAACGATTCCTTTCGCCCGACCCAAGAGCAATGCCGATATGTTCCGCTCTGGCCGGGATCTCTCGGTCGAGGTGGCGGAGTAGGGTTGCGGGCGCGACGGAAAATGGGATTTTCCGTCACGATTTCTGCATCAGAAATCGTCTTCGCGGTACCGCCTGGCAGTTGTTGCACACGCGGGCCGAGGCTCATCGGTTTTTGCCAGATTCCTCTTGATCGGGCCGGGCCTGCCGCCTATACGGCGCGTTCAATCATGCATCCGGCCACAGTGGCATGCCGAGGTGCGTTGTACGACCGACCGATAGGAGACGGAAATGCCCAAAATGAAGACGAAGTCGAGCGCCAAGAAGCGCTTCAAGGTGACGGCCAAAGGCAAGGTCATCAGAGCCCAGGCCGGCAAGCGGCACGGCATGATCAAGCGGACCCGCAAGTTCATTCGCAACGCACGTGGCACGACCACGCTCAGCGCCCCTGACGCGAAGATCGTCAAGGGCTTCATGCCCTACGACCGCTAAGGAGGACCGGACCCATGTCACGCGTAACAAGCGGAAAAGTCACCCACGCCCGCCACAAGAAGGTCATCAAGGCCGCCAAAGGCTATTACGGGCGTCGCTCGAACGCCTTCAAGACCGCTACGCAGGCTGTCGACAAGGCGAACCAGTACGCCACCCGCGACCGCAAGAACCGCAAGCGCAACTTCCGCGCGCTTTGGATCCAGCGGATCAACGCAGCCGTCCGCGCACATGACGAATCGCTGACGTATTCGCGCTTTATCAACGGCTTGACGCTGGCCGGGATCGAGGTGGACCGGAAAGTCCTCGCCGACCTCGCTGTGAATGAGCCCGAGGCGTTTGCCGCCATCGTGGATCAGGCCAAAGGCGCGCTGCCCGCGTAAGCGCCGCCGCGCGACCAACGAAAAGGCCGCCCTGGGGCGGCCTTTTGCATGTGACAACCTTGTTATGTGAAATCCCGCGGATCGTGTTAGCCTGTTTCCATCTTGGGAGGGCTAACATGATCCGTACACTGACTATTTCTTCGATTATCGCGCTGGCCGCCACCGCCAGTTTCGCACAAGAGACGCCGTCGCCGGAGGGCGCGACGGTCTATTTCGCGAACGTCTCGGACGGGGACACCATCGCGCAAGGATCGACCATTGTGTTCGGCCTGTCCGGTATGGGCGTGGCCCCGGCAGGGGTCGAAAACGAAAACACGGGGCACCATCACCTGCTGAAGAACCGCCCCCCGCTGGGCGAGGGGGAGTTCGGCGCCGACGAATTCGAGATTGCCATCCCGGCCGATGAGAACCACCAGCATTTCGGCGGTGGTCAAACCGAGGTCGCGCTCGACCTGCCGCCCGGCACGCACACGCTGCAACTGGTGCTGGGGGATGCCTTCCACGTCCCCCACAACCCGCCGGTCGTGTCGGATGTGATCACGGTCACGGTTGAGTAACTAGGCCGCCTGGCCGAGCGTGACCGTGCGCTCGGCCAGTATCTCCTCAGAGTACGTGTGGGCCAGCGCATAAAGCGCCATCTTGTTGCTGTTTCCCCAGCGGTAGGGAAGCACGAGCTTAAGCTCCGCGCGCACGATCTCATCGAACAGTGCGTCGAACTCGGCGCGACGGGCGGCAACCTGCGGGTGCCCTTTCTCCAACATGCCAAAGCGAGAGCCGACCTTCAGAAGATGGCCGCAAATGCGATTGACCGTCGTGTCCCGGTCTTTGGAGGCGCGGATCATGTCGTAAAGGCCGTCACGATAAAGCCCCATGTCCAGCGTCGCCACCGCACCTTCATCTTCCTCCGCTGCCGTCCAATACAGGGCGGTGTAATCCGCCGATCCCCGCTCGCCATGGGTGGCAGCAAACAGTTTGCGTGCGGTGTCATCCATCACGGCATAATCGCCATACCAGCGCGGCAGCAGATACCAGCCGTGAAGGGCCAGGGCCTCATGGTTGCCCGGGTCAAGGCGGGACCAGCGATCAAATGCCGTTTGAAGATCCGGCAGGTCCGCACCGGCCCCCGCCACGAACTCGTAAGTCAGACCCGCGAAAAGGGGCGACTCCGCGGCGCCCGGCGCATTCAGATAGGTGCGAGCGTGATCGAACCACTCTGCCATGGCGCGAAATTCTGACTCGCGCGTCATGGCGGCATAGTCGCCGCCCCGACGGCTCCACCCCATGCGCATCGACAGGCCAGCGGCCAAGGCGCTTAGCCCCAAGCTGTCCGGATGCGCGTCGGCCGCATCAAGGTACGGTGCAACCGCGTCGTCCGGCAACGCGACCGCAGACACAGGGCCGCAGTCCTCCAGCACTTTGCCTGATTTCGCGAGATCGCCCCAGATTACCTCGATGGCCTGAGGGGCAAGCCGCGTCCCGTCTGGCGTCGATTCACGGCGCTTATCGCACCGCTCAATCAGCGCGCCCAAAGCGGGCCAGTCTCGTGCCTCGGCGAGGGCGCGCACCTTGTCCTGAAACGCCCGCAGCTCTGTCTTGCTGGGGTCGGTCGTGTCGCTTTCGTACTTCAGGAAGGCCCGGATTTCAGCAGGTTGCAGGTGGTTCACCGGGTTCTCCGTGAACGTATGCTCAACGATCCTGAACAACATCCGCACGATGATAAACGGAAGCACGACCAGGTTCATCAGCAGGCGGATCGGATACGGCATCCTGCTGAAAACGAAAGACCACAGAAATGCGATGCGCGACATGCGCCGCAGTGTGGCGCGGGTCTGTGGCAACTGTATGGCGAGGGTCTCGCGCTCGTGGCCGAGCGTTGCGGCGGTTGCCCCGCGCGTGCAATGGGGCTACCCGAAGCGGGCGGAATTAGGAGCAGTCTATGGACGAGTTGCGCGACAAGTACCTGGCCCGGATCGCAGAGGCGTCTGACGAAGCGGCGATCGAGGCGCTGCGGGTCGAGGCTGTGGGCAAGAAGGGCGAGGTCTCGCTCAAGATGCGCGAGCTGGGAAAGATGACCCCTGAGGAACGCCAGGTCGCGGGCCCGGCGCTGAACGCGCTGAAGGATGAGATCAACGCGGCACTGTCGGCAAAGAAGGCGGCGCTCGCGGATGCAGCGCTGGATGAGCGGCTGAAGGCGGAGTGGCTGGATGTGACGTTGCCCGCGCGCACGCGCGGGCAGGGGACGGTGCACCCGGTGTCTCAGGTGACTGAAGAGGTGACGGCGATTTTCGCCGACATTGGCTTTGCCGTCGCCGAAGGGCCGCAGATTGAATCCGACGAGCTGAACTTTGACGCGCTCAACATGGCGCCGGATCACCCGGCGCGGCAGGAGCATGACACGTTCTACATGACCGTCCCCGACGGCGCGAACCGCCCGCCGCATGTGCTGCGGACGCACACCTCGCCGGTGCAGATCCGGGCGATGCAGGCGCAGGGCGCGCCGATCCGGGTTATTGCGCCGGGGCGGGTGTACCGCTCGGACTATGATCAGACGCACACGCCGATGTTCCACCAGGTGGAGGGGCTGGCGATTGACCGCGACATCTCGATGGCGAACCTCAAGTGGTGTCTGGAAGAGTTCGTGGCCGCATTCTTTGAGGTCGAAAAGGCGGAACTGCGCTTCCGCGCCTCACACTTCCCGTTCACGGAGCCATCGGCCGAGGTCGACCTGCAATGCTCTTGGGAGGGCGGCCAGCTCAAGGTCGGCGAGGGCGACGACTGGATGGAGATCCTGGGCTCAGGCATGGTCCACCCCAAAGTGCTGGAAGCGGGCGGCATCGACTCGGACAAGTGGCAGGGCTTCGCCTTCGGCATCGGGATCGACCGGCTGGCGATGCTGAAGTACGGCATCCCCGACCTGCGGGCGTTCTTCGAAAGCGACCTGCGCTGGCTGCGCCACTACGGCTTCAGCGCGCTGGATGTGCCGACGTTGCATGGGGGGCTGAGCGGTTAGGCTGGCCTCTTTTGGTTAGACAGCCGTGCCGTGTCCCCGCGCGGAATCAAGGCCGCAGGCCGCCACGCATCGACGGGCCCACCCGAGGCCCGGCGATATGGTCGCCACAAGCGCTTAGTTCGGAACGACGGCGGGACCCTGGAACAAAGTGCTTAGAAGCTATGTCGGATCGCCGGTCCTGGGCCCATCGATGCGCGGCTCGTCTTGCGGTTCAAACCATGCCGATACTGTTCTAGCATCGCTTCGTGCCTAACGTTTTCTACATCACCCACCCCGAGGTCATAGTTGACCCGCACACCCCCGTGCCGCGGTGGCCTTTGTCGGTTCCAGGGCAGTTGAAGATGGCGGCGATTTGTCAGTTGCGGGAGATGGCCGACGTCAAGTCGGTTTGGTCCTCGACCGAGCAAAAGGCGCAGGATGGGCGGGCGTTGATGGCGGCGTTGCTCAAAGTTGAGGGTGGGGAACTGCCGGGGTTGGGGGAGAATGATCGGTCGGCGACGGGGTATCTGCCCGAGGCGAAATTCTGGCCGGTGGTGGAGAAGTTCTTCGCGGAGCCCGACCAATCCGCCTACGGGTGGGAGACTGCGCGGGATGCGCAGGCGCGGTGTGTGGGGGCTGTGGACGAGGTGCTGGAGCAGGCGCCCGACGGTGATGTTGCGATCATCGGGCATGGCGGCGTGGGTACCCTGCTGATGTGCCATCTGCTGAAGGCCGAGATCTCGCGCGACCACGCGGCGGGGGGCATGGGCTGGTGGTTCGCCTTCGACCGTGAGAGCCGCGAGGTCACTCAGGGCTGGACGCAGCCGCCTGACAGACCTGTGACGTGACTCCGGCCCCGAACCGGGGCACCACCGGACCCATGCGATTTCTTCTGTTTCTTCTTCTCGCCGTCACCCCTACCGCTGCGCAGGCGTGCCACGGCCTCGACGAATGCGCGCTGGGCGACCGAGGCTATCACGTGTTGGAGCCAGACGGGTGGGACGGCGTGTCCCCGCTCCCGGTCCTTCTGCATTTCCATGGCTGGAAACGGCAGGGTGAAACCATCGTCAAGCACGACCGGATTGCCAGCGCGACGCGCAAGCGGGGCGTGCTGCTGGTCGCGCCTGATGGGCTGAATCGGAGTTGGGATTTCTGGGCCCCCGGCTCCCGCGATACGCCATTTGCGGCGGCGGTGATGGAGGAGGTCGCCAAGCGCTATCCCATTGATGAGACGCGCGTTTATGTGTCGGGCTATTCCTGGGGCTCGAACATGGCTTGGCGGTATGTGTGCGAGAATGGGGAGGGTGTCGCGGCGCTGCTCGCCATCTCGGGTGTGCTGGATCAGGACGAGGCGTGCAAGACGCAGCCCGGCGAGGTGCGGCAGGTCTATGGGCTGGAAGATACGGTGCTGGATTATCCGTTTGGGCCGGGCGGGGATGAGACCTATCCCGTGCAGCTCTGGCGTGATCTGTACCGCTGCGGCTCGGGGGAGCAGACGGCGACGTGGAGCGTGACAGAGCGCGACACGTTCACGCGCTGGGAGTGGCGTGATTGTCCGGATGGCGGGCCGGTGACGTTTGACATTCACGCGGGCGGCCACTGGATCCCGCGCGGATGGATTGCGCGGCAGTTGGACGAGCTGATGGGGCTGCCGCCGTCTTATCCCTGACGAAACTGCCGAACGATTCCCGGCGCGGAATCAAGGCCGTAGGCCGCCGCGCCATCGCCGGGCCCACCCCTGGCCCGGCGATTGTTCTCCACCAGCGCATCGCTCGGCACGACTGCGGTACGGCACGATAAAGCTCGATGAAGTACGGTCAGGATCGCCGGTCCTGGGCCCGTCGATGGCGCAGCTAGTTCCCCAGCAACCCGTCTAGGACGTCGAGCAGGATCTGCTCCACCACATTGTCGCCCTGCCGTTGCGCCTCTTGCCCCTGGCGGAGCCTGTCCTGCGCGCTGCTGGAGGAGGAGCGGGTCGTCGTCTGCCGCTGCTGCTCTTGCTGTTGCGCGACCTGACGGGGCGGTTCAGGGATCATCATGGGCAGCGGCTTGGTCGGCGTGCCTTCGTGGATGCGGGCCATCGTTTCGCGAAAGATCTCTGCCGGCAGCCCGCCGCCCGAGACGCCCTTCAGCGGTGTGTTGTCGTCGTACCCCATCCACACGCCCACGACGTAGTCCGCCGAGAAGCCCAGGAACCACGCGTCGCGCGCCGCCTGCGTGGTGCCCGTCTTCCCCGCGACGGGGTGGCCCGCGACGCGGGCGCGGGTGCCGGTGCCGCTTTCGACGACCTCGTGCATCATGTAAACAAGTTGCCGCGCCGCGTCGCGGGTAATGACGCGCTCGCCCATGCCGCCCTCTTGCCCGATGATCGGCGTGGGGTCGTCTTGCAGGCGCAGTTCGATCATCCCGTAGGGCGTCACTGACGAGCCGCCGTTGAGGATGCCCGCATAGGCGCCCGCCATCTCAAGCAGTGTCGACTCCGATACTCCCAGCGCCAGCGCCGGTCCGTCGGCAAGGTCGCTTTCCACGCCAAACCCTTGTGCAATCGCGCGGACGTTCTCTCGGCCCACGAACTCCGACACCTTCACGGCGGGGATGTTGCGCGACAGCTTCAAGGCGTCGGTCAGCGTGATGCGGCCGAGGTATTGCTTGTCGGCGTTCTCGGGGCTCCACGCGCCCGAGCCGGGGACATCCAGCGTGATCGGTTCGTCCACCACATAGTCGTTCGGGCTGTAGCCGAGGTCGAGCGCCGCCGCGAACAGGAACGGCTTGAACGCCGACCCGGTCTGCCGCTTCGCCTGGATCGCGCGATTGAACTGCCCCGCGACGCCCTTGAACTTGCGCCCGCCGACCATGGCGCGCACGGCGCCGTCGGCGGACATGACGACCACCGCCGCCTGCGCCTCGGACCCTTCGCGGACCTTGGTGTCGAAGACGACCGACACGGCCTCTTCCGCCGCCGCCTGTATGCGCTGGTCGAAGGTGGTGTGAACGACCACGTCTTCGGTGGTTTCCTTGGTCAGATAGGCCGGGCCCTGATCCATCACCCAATCGGCAAAGTACCCGCCCGCGCGCCGCTCGGCCGCTTCGGACAGGACGGCGGGGTTGGCCTTTGCCTCTTCCGCCTGCGCGGCGGTGATGTAGCCCTGCTGTTCCATCAGAGTCAGGATCAAGCGCGCTCGGTTCTGGCTACGCTGCAGGTTGGCCGTCGGCGCATAACGCGTCGGCGCCACAAGAAGCCCCGCGAGCATTGCGCCCTCGGCGGGCGTTACGGTGTTGGCAGACTTGCCGAAATAGCGCTGCGCCGCCGCCTCGAACCCCCGGGACCCTGCACCAAGGTAGGCGCGGTTGAGGTAGATCGTCAGGATCTCGTCCTTGGTGTACCGGGCCTCCAGCGCGAGCGCATAGATCGCCTCGAATGCCTTCCGCTGGATCGTCGTGCGGCGGCAGTCGGCCTCGTACTCCGCCTCGGTCATGCCCGACGCCGGGTCGTAGGCCCGCCCGAGGCACAAGAGCTTCGCGGTCTGCTGCGTGATGGTCGAGCCGCCATGGCCCGACAGCGGCCCGCGCCCCTCGCTAAGGTTGATGCGCACGGCGGAGGCGATGCCGCGCGGTGACAGGCCGAAATGGCGGTAGAAGCGACGATCTTCGGTCGCCAGCACCGCGTTCTTGAGGTTGGGCGAGACTGTTTCGGCGGTGATCTGACCGCCAAACTGCTCCCCCCGCCAGGCAAAGACCTGACCGCCGCCGTCGAGCAGCGTGACTGAGCCGCGCGCCCGCGCGTCCAGCAATTCGGCCGCCGGGGGCAGGGACAAGGCGTAGTAGCCGACGACCAGCCCAAGCAGCACTGCCGCCGCCAGCGACAGGCGGATCGTCAGGCGCCAGAAGAGCCGCCACAGCCACAGGAACGGGCGCAGCAGAAGCGGCGCCTGTTTTTTCGGCGCAGGCTTCTTGCGCCGCCGCTTGGCGGGTTTCTTGGGCTCGGGCGGCGTCTTATAGCGCCGCTCTGCCTTGAGGGTGGGTTTGCGCCCGTTACTGCTCATTTATACTCGCCCGTCTGCCGACCGGTCATTGGCCATACCATAACCCCGTCGCATGTGGATGTGCAGAGCGTTCGGGTAAAGACCACGACTCATATTTGCGCAAAAATTGAACAATCCAGCATATATGCACAATAATTAGGCAATTGCCTAGTTGAATGCCCCTATGACCCCTGTGGGTTTCTTGAGTTTGCGGACAGGGCGCCTCCTTTTCGCCGCACATGGGCGGGGACAGCCCGACACAAGCGAAGGGGAAACTAGTGAAGCTCATCATCGCAGCGATCAAGCCGTTCAAGCTCGAGGAGGTCCGCGAGGCGCTGACATCCATCGGCGTGCGCGGCATGATGGTCACCGATATCAAGGGTTTCGGCTCTCAGTCCGGGCATACCGAGATTTACCGTGGCGCAGAATACGCCGTGAACTTCATCCCGAAGATGAAGCTGGAAATCGTCGTTCCGGAGAGCATGGCCGACCAGGTTGTCGACACCATCGCCACCACCGCCAAGACCGACAAGATCGGCGACGGCAAGATCTTCGTGCTGGACGTGGAAAGCGCATTGCGCGTGCGGACCGGCGAAAAAGATGCGGACGCGCTGTAACGCGCTGGGACCAGGGGAAAACACGATGAAACTCACGAAACTACTCCCGGCCGTGGCAGCGCTTATCGCGCTTCCGACGCTGGGCTTTGCGCAGGATGAAGCTGCGCCGGGCTTTGACGAAATCGGCCCGTATATCATGACCACGCTGCTGTTCCTTGTGGGCGGCTTCCTGGTGATGTGGATGGCGGCTGGCTTTGCGATGCTCGAAGCCGGTCTGGTGCGGTCCAAGAACGTGACGATGCAGTGTACCAAGAACATCGCGTTGTTTTCGATTGCGGCGATCATGTACTGGCTCGTCGGCTTCAACCTGATGTATCCGGGGGACTTCAACGGGTACCTCGCGTTCAATTTCGTACCGACATCGCTTGAGGCCGTGGGCCTGGGGGCGGCAGACGCGTCACTGGATTACGCATCGGTCGGGTCAGACTTCTTCTTCCAGCTTATGTTTGTGGCCGCGACCGCGTCGATCGTGTCGGGCGCGCTGGCAGAGCGGATCAAGCTCTGGCCGTTCCTGATCTTCGTCGTAGTCCTGACGGGTATCATGTACCCGATCTCGGGCTCCTGGCAGTGGGGCGGCGGCTGGCTGTCCGAGATGGGCTTCTCGGACTTCGCGGGTTCGACGATCGTGCACTCCGTGGGCGGCTGGGCTGCCTTGGCCGGTGCGATCATCCTTGGGCCGCGGATCGGCAAGTATAAGGACGGTGCCGTGCATCCGATGCCGGGCTCGAACCTCGCGCTGGCGACGCTCGGGACGTTCATCCTTTGGCTCGGCTGGTTCGGCTTCAACGGCGGCTCGCAGCTTGCGGCTGGCACGGTTGGCGACATCACCGACATCTCGCGGATCTTTGCCAACACCAACATGGCGGCCGCATCCGGTGCCGTAACGGCGCTGATCCTGACGCAGCTTGTCTACAGCAAGGTCGACCTGACGATGGTGCTGAACGGTGCGCTCGCGGGCCTCGTCTCCATCACCGCGGAACCGCTTGCCCCGTCCATGTTCGGCGCGCTGTGGATCGGTGCGATTGGCGGCGTGATCGTGGTCTTCACGGTTCCGATGCTGGACAAGATGAAGATCGACGACGTCGTCGGCGCAATCCCGGTTCACCTGTTCGCGGGGATCTGGGGCACCATCGCCGTCGTGTTCTACAACGGTGACGCCAGCATCGTGACGCAGGTCATCGGAATCGTAGCCTACGGTGTGTTTACCTTCGTCGGTGCGCTGATCGTCTGGATCATCCTGAAGGGGATCATGGGTCTGCGCGTGCACGAAGAGTCCGAGATCAACGGCCTCGACACTTCAGAGCTTGGGATGGAAGCCTATCCCGATTTCACGAAGGGCTGACTTTCCTTCCTATCAGCAAACTTCGTAACTTTGCCCGGGCGTTCGCGCCCGGGCTTTTTTGTGTTAACAGACCCCTAACCATAACGAACGAGGCACGAGAGACGTGGTTGAGCAGAGAGCACAGGACATCCTTGCAGCGTGCGAGGGCCTGCCCGTGACGGAGTACTTCGCGGGCGAAACGATCATCGAAGAGGGCAGTGTCGTCGACCTGCTGTACCTGTTGATTGAGGGGCAGGTCGAGGTCGTCAAGGGAGATACGATCGTCTCGCGCGTGTCAGAGCCCTGCTCTGTGTTCGGTGAGATTTCGGCATTGCTGGAACGCCCCACGACAGCCCGCGTCGTGGCGGCAAGCAACGCGCGGTTCTACTGCCTCAAGGCGGCGGGCAACACGCTGGTCCGGCATCCCGTTCTGGCGATCCACACCGCGCAGGTGTTGGCCCTGCGCCTCGCGAACGCGACGGAGTTGCTGGCCCAGGTAAAGCAGTCATCGGGCGGCGACGGGGATGATAAGCAATTCGGGATTGTGGATCAGGTGATGGATTCGCTCTTCAACCAGCCGGATCGCTGGTAGGGGTCACGACACCTGTTTTGAGATCTTGAGCAGCTCCTTCGCGCTCATCCCGGTTTCGTAGAAATACTTCCGGACCTTCGTCATGTGCTCAATCTTTTCCTTGTTGCCGCGCTTGTCCTTGCCAAGCTCTTTCAGCTTCTTGTCGGACAGGGTGTAGCCCTTGCGCGACTCCGCGAGGATCTTCTTGGCTTCAGAATCGAACTTGGATGCCGCCTTGACGAAGTCCTCCCACTCTTTTGACAGCTTATCGACGTCGCCCTTGTGCTTTTCGTAGTGCTTCTTGACCTCGGGCTCCTCCTGCTGAAGCGCCCGGATGACCTTGGCCGCGTCGTCCAGCGACACTCTGAAAATCGTCATGACAAATTCCTCGTTTAACGTGCGATCAGACTAGGCGAGGCAATCGGCGGACGGCCAGTTAATTCTATCGCCGCGCATCAACGGGCCCACCCGAGGCCCGGCGATACTGAGTAGGGTGTGCCTTCAGGCGCACCGGGCGGTGCGCAGTGAATGCCCCTTATACCTCAGCGGCAACGATGGCCTCGGCGAGGATCGGGATGGTCGACGCGTTGAGCCCCGCGATGTTCATGCGGCTGTCGCCGACCATGTAGATCCCGTGATCTTCTCGCATCGCCATCACCTTGTCTGGCGCCGCGCCGAGGCGCGAGAACATGCCCCGGTGACGCGCCAGAAAGTCGAACCGGTCAGAGTTGGAGCGTTGCCGAAGCTCGCTCGCCAGATGCTCCCGCAGGGTAAGCATACCGGTGCGGACCTCTTCCAGCTCCGCCTCCCAATCCGCGCGCAGGGCGGGGTCGTTCAGGACCATGGTGACCAGACGCGCGCCGTGGTCCGGCGGGAATGAGAAGTTCTGCCGGTTCAGATAGGCCAGCGTCCCTTGCGTCGTCTTCGCCTGCGCCGCGTTGGCCGACAGCGCCATCAGGATGCCCGTCCGCTCCCGATACACCCCGAAATTCTTGGAGCAACTCGCCGCAATCAGCATCTCGGGCATCCGCGCTGCAAGGTGGCGCACGCCGTAGGCGTCGGCATCGAGACCGTCGCCAAAGCCCTGATACGCGATGTCGATCATCGGGATCGCGCCGGTTTCCTCCAGCACGTCACCCACGGCGGACCACTGCGCTTCCGTCAGGTTGGCACCCGTCGGGTTGTGGCAGCAACCGTGCAGCAGCACCGCATCACCTGCCTTGGCCTTCCGCAGGTCTTCAATCATCGCGTCGAAATCCACATCGCGGGTCGCGCCGTTGAAATAGCGGTATTCGACGAATGCCTGGCCGAGGTATTTCAGGATCGACAGATGGTTCGGCCATGTGGGGGACGAGACGTGGATCGTCACGTCCGGGTTCGCCATCCGCAGGAACTCATAGGCCTGCCGCACCGCGCCCGTGCCGCCCGGCGTCGCTGCAGAGCTGAGCCGCGCATCGTCCACCGTGTCGGCGAGAACGAGCTTGCGCATCGCGCTGGTGAACGCCGGGTCGCCGATGATGCCGACAGCGGATGTCGAGGTCTCCGCCTCCCACAGCTGCTTCTCGGC
>JBCCXY010000010.1:0-50226 GCA_039190895.1 Pseudomonadota bacterium
CAACGGCGGGGACGACGACCTCCGCCGCCAGCGCGGCGCCTGCGTAGGTCTGCAGCCGCCAAGTGATCGTCGATTGCGCGAGCGCGGGCGTGGCGAGCGCTGCGGCGGGCGCGCCAATGGCGGCGCCTTTCAGGAACTTACGTCTTGTGGTCATGGGTCAACTCCTTGTTGCTATGGCTCGATATCGTGGCGCGCTCTTCAAGGCGCTTCAGTTTCCGTAGACTGCCTGCGGCAGCCACAGGGCGATTTGCGGGAAGGCCATGATGATGGCGAGGGCCAGGACCATCACGGCAACGAACGGGGTGATCGAGCGGTAGATGTCACCGAGTGAGATCTCGGGCGGCGACATGGCCCGCATCAGGAACAGGTTATACCCGAAGGGCGGCGTCATATAGGCGATCTGCGTGGTGATCGTGTAGAGGATGCCGTACCAGATCAGGTCGAACCCTAGCGCCCCCACCAACGGGATATACAGAGGTGCGACGATCACCAGCATGGCCGTATCGTCCAGGAACGTGCCCATTATGATGAAGCTCAACTGCATGAGGATGAGGATCGTCCAGGGCGACAGGTTCAATCGCTCGGTAAACAGGCTCTCAATCGCCTTCACCGCGCCCAGCCCGTCAAACACGGCGCCGAACGCCAGAGCGGCGAGGATGATCCACATGAACATGCACGTGATCCCCAGCGTGCTCTTGACCGAGGTCTCAAAGACCGTCCACGTCATGCGCCCCTTCAGCAGGGCGGCAAGAAACGCCGTGATCGCCCCGATTGCCGAGCTTTCCACCAGAGACGTCCAACCGTTCACAAACGGGATCATCATCGCAAAGAAAATCGCGAACGGCAGCAGCCCGGCGAGCAGCAGCCGGTACTTCTCCCTCTGCGGCATGTCCCGATCTTCCTCCGACAACGCAGGTCCCAAAGACGGGTTCCACTTACAACGAATGGCGATGTACAGGACGAACATCCCCGCCATCATCAGCCCCGGGATCACACCGGCGAGCCACAACTGCCCCACCGGCTGACGCGCGATCATAGCGTACAGCACCAGCACCACCGACGGCGGCACGAGGATGCCGAGGCTCGACCCAGCTTGCACCACGCCGGTGACCATGCGTTTATCGTAGCCGCGTCGCAGCAGTTCCGGCAGCGCGATGGTCGCGCCGATGGCCATGCCCGCGACCGACAGCCCGTTCATCGCGGAAATCAGGACCATCAGCCCAATCGTCCCGATGGCCAGCCCGCCTTTCAGCCCGCCCATCCAGACGTGGAACATCCGGTACAGGTCGTCGGCTATGCGGCTCTCCGACAGGATGTAGCCCATGAAGACGAACATCGGCACGGTCAGCAGCGGGTACCACCGCATCAGTTTGATCGATTGAGAGAAGGCGATGTCGAACCCGCCCCGATCCCCCCACAGCGCCAGCGCCGCGATGACGGCGACAAAGCCGATGGCGCCGAACACCCGCTGCCCGCTGAACAGAAGCACCATCATGGCAGCGAACATGGCGAGGGCGATCATCTCGTACGACATCAGGCGTCCTCACCCCTGAGCCGCAGGATGTCCTTGCACAGCTCCGACAGCGCCTGCAGCAGCATCAGAAGGATGCCCAGGCACATGATCGTCTTGATCGGCCAAAGGTAGGGGCGCCAGATCGTCCGGCTGCGTTCCAGAGTGCCGGTTTCCTTTTCGCCAGTGGCGAGGTCCACGAAGAACCCGATAGGGTTCGATCCGAAATGCCCCAGCGAATACGCCGTCGAACTCAGCCCGCCCCAAAGCAACACGCCAAGGTAGAACATCAGGCAGAACACCATGACAGCATCCACCGCCGCCTTCTTCTTCACCGACCAGTTGTCATAGAACAGGTCCATCCGGACGTGCGATCCCATCTGGATCGCATACGGCCCGCCGAGGAAGAAATACGTGATCATCGCAAACTGCGCGACTTCCAGCGTCCACAGCGACGGCCGGTCCGAGAACTTGCTGATCGTCGACCACAGCAGCACGGCCATCATCGCAAAGATGCCGTACATGATCACCCGCCCGACCCCGTAGTTCAGCCGGTCAATCACCGCGATATAGCCGCGCAGCAGGGTCATTTGCCGGACTCCGCGGCGCAGAGTTCAAGCGCCTCCGTAAGCCATCCGCCTAGCGCCTCGGCCATCCGCTCGCACGCCTCGGGCGTTGCGATCAGGTCGTTTCGAACCTCAACCATTGCGTTCAGAATATTGCGCGGCAACGCATGGCGCAGCAGCGTATGCGTCACGCCATCCTCCGGCCCATATGGCGCATTGCGCTGAATGTCGAAACCCGTCGCCACCTGTAGCAGCGCATCCGCCAAACGGGTGTCCGTATCATGCAGAAACCCAATCTCGACCGACCGCCGCGTGCCATGGAAAACGGGCGTGAAGCTGTGAATCGTAAGAAGGACCGACGGGCCAGGCCGCTCCACCAGAGTCTTCTCCAGCAACGCCTCGAACGGGCGATAGAACCGATCCACCCGGTCTTCCCGGTCTGCGCTCGTCAAACCGACATTGCCCGGAACGGCAGTATCCTCACTCCGCTCCGGCATCGCACTTGCCGCGCCCGGGGGGCGGTTACAGTCATACACTAACCGCGACACCGTGCTGTGAACCAACGGAGCATCCAACCGATCCGACAGACGCTTCGCCGTCTCGAACGCGCCCGGGTCCAACGCGATGTGGCTGTCCAGATCGTCGGCACCCAGCCCAAGATCCCGAAACTCCGCCGGAATCCGGGCACTGGCGTGCTCGCAAACAAGCAGAACCGGATGACGGCCCGCCGGGTTCTCTACCCGAGGCGCGAAATCGCTGTCCTGACCGTGATTCTGCACCTGACCCCTTCCCACTTCTGTAAAGTTTTCTTCACCCGCCCCCGCGCTGTCAATAATCCAGATGAAGACTTTCCTTCAGCCCAACCACGCGTGTATAATTTTTGACCGGCCCGAGCTTTCCCGATAGCCTCGCCACACCATGCAAACCATCGCCGAACGACTGCACGACAAAACCGGGGACCTCACCCGGGCCGAACGGCAGTTGAGCGACATCATCCTCAAGAACTACCCCGCCTCCGGCCTCGGCACGATCACGTCGCTCGCCGAGGCGGCCGCCGTCTCCACCCCGACCGTGGCGCGGCTGGTCCAGAAACTCGGCTTCGCCGGATTCCCCGAGTTCCAGCGTGGCCTGCGCGAGGAACTGAACGAGAAAATCTCCAGCCCCCTCACCAAGCGCGACAAATGGGTCGACGATGCGCCCGACGAGCACCTGCTCAACCGCTTCACCAAGGCGGTTATCGACAACATCGGCCAATCCATGGCCAAGATCGACCCGGAGGCATTCGACGCCGCCTGCGACATGCTCAGCGACACCCAGCGCAGCGTCTTCATCGTCGGCGGGCGGATCACGCGGACGCTGGCCGACTACTTCTTCCTCCACTTCCAGGTCATCCGACGCGAGGTCACACAGATCACCTCGAACTCAAACGCCTGGCCGCACTACGCGCTCGACTTCGACGCCGGGGACGTGGTCGTCGTCTTCGACGTCCGCCGCTACGAAAACAGCACGCTCAAGCTCGCCGAACTCGCCCGCGAACGGGGGGCCGAGATCATCCTGTTCACCGATCAATGGATGTCACCGATCTCGCAACTGGCGACGGTTTCATTCTCCAACCAAATCGCGGCACCCTCCGCGTGGGATTCCAACATCGCCACCATGCTGATGTCCGAAATCGTGATCGCCGAAGTGCAAGAGCGCCACTGGGACACCACCCGCGCCCGGATGGAGGTGTTGGAGGAATTGTTCGACCGTACCAAGTTCTTCCGCAAATTCTAGCCGCGCGTCGACGGGCCCAGGACCGGCGATCCCTACCAATGTTCAATGCACTTTATCGTGCCGGCCCGACGTCGACCCAAGCGATGCGCTGATGGCGACCAATCGCCGGGCCTCGGGTGGGCCCGTCGATGCGCGGCGGCCGTTGGCCTTGATTCCGCAACAATAATGCGATCAGCAAGCGCAAAGGCAACGTCGAGGTCATGGGACGATCAGAATCGACATCGCATCACGGGTCCGGGCGGCGGCCAACGTCTCCACGATTTAGGCGCGCAGGCGGGCATCCAGCCCCTTGGTCGGTTCGTCGGCGATCAAAAGCTTCGGGCGCCCGGCAATGCCGAGGGCTGCTAGGGCGCGCTGTTTCATCCCACCGGACAGCTCGAACGGATAGCGCTGCGAGCGACCGGGGGTAGGCGGCGGACCCATACGAGAGAGCAGTTCAGGGCCGTCGGACTTGGGGCGCCCGTGACGGTGCAGCGTTTCACGCATCTGCATCTCAACCGACAGGACAGGTGTCAGTGACGTAGCCGGATTTTGCGGGATCAGGCCGATATCCGCACCGCGCATCTGGCGCATCTCGGACGGGTTGAGGGAGTGGAGGTCACGACCACCAAAACGATTCTCACCGTCCACGCGCGTTTCGCGGCAGAAGACCCAGCGTTGCCATGGCGGTAATCGACTTCCCGCTGCCCGATTGCCCGACAAGGGCAACGATCTCACCCGGGGCCACGTCGAAGTCGACGCCGTCCACCGCTGCAAACGGACCGGTCGGAGTTGTGAAGGTGACGCGTAGATCGCGGATCGTTAGATGGCTCACGGCAGGACTTCCGCGCAGTCGAGTTCGGCGAGCCGGTCACGCAGACCGTCTCCGATCAGGTTCACGCACAGGGCGACAGCGAGGATGCAAAGGCCCGGTTCCAGCATCAGCATCAAGGCGAGGATGCGGGTATGGCCCGATCCAAGCGCCCGCAGCCCCTCCACCCATGGTGCCTCGCGCAGGCGCAGGGTTTCGGCACGTACCACGCGAGCGAAATCCGCCCAGGAGGTGATGACAACGGCGATGAAGATCGACAGTGCCCCGGGGGCCGAGCGTGCCCGCGATGGCGAGCATGAAGGCCAGGCCAGGCAGGCCCTGAAACAGCAATACCAGCCCTTCAATCCCATCATCAATCAACCCGCCGAATTAGCCCGCGACCGCGCCCATCAGAAGCCCAAGCGCGATGGTTGCCAGAGTGGTGATGAGGGCGAGCAAGATTGTGCTGCGTCCACCCCAGATCAGGCGAGGGAGGAGGTCACGACCCAGATGATCGTTCCCAGCCAATTGTCGAAACTGGGGTCACTTAGCCGGTTTCGCATATCGATGGCATCGGGGGCGTACGGCGCAACAAGCGGGGCAGATCTGTGCAATAGCCACTAGAGCGCCCGTCGCTAGCCTCACGCGACCCGCGCTCCCAGACGCAGTTGCGGGTTGACCAGAAGGCAGACGAGTTTGAAGACCACGTAGACCAGCGCGGTGAAGAGGACATAGCCCTGGATTACTGGGTAGTCGCGATTGAAGATCCCCTCGACCAAGTACTGGCCGATACCAGGGATCGCGAAGATCATTTCAACAATGACAGAGCGGCCGAGGATCGCGCCGAAGTAGCTGCCGGTGACCGTGATGAGCGGTGCGGCAACGCCCTTGAGGGCATGGATCAAAACAACGCGGGCCTCGGCCAGCCCCCCGTGACCGCGCGGGGGTGATGTGGGCCTCTACCAACGCTTCGAGCATCACGGCACGCGAAAGCCTTATCAACCAGGCGGCCATCCCGGTAGAGAGGACAAGTGCTGGCAGGATGAGGTGTTGCCAAGTGCCAAGGCCCGAGGTCGGCAGCCAACGCAGAGTTTTGGCGAAGATCAGGATCAGCATCAGCGCCAGCCAGAAGCCGGGCACCGATAGCAACGTCAGCGCGATGACACGGCTCGCCCAGTCGCCGAGGTTCCCGGCCCGATAGCCCATCGCAAGCCCCGCCGGCAGGCCGATCAGCACCGCCAACGCCTGGGCCGCCCCTGCCAGCGTCAGCGTGGTCGGCAGGCGACGGGCGAACTCATCGGCCACGGGGCGGTCGGTGTAGATCGACGTCCCGAAATCCCCCTGCACCACGCCCGCAACCCAGAACAGGTACTGCACGGGCAGGGGCCGGTTCCGCCCAAGCTCTTCGCGCATCGCTACGATCTCTGCCTCCGTCGGGGCGTCGAAGCCGCTTTGCATCAAAGCCCCGGCCACAGGCTAACCCGGCGCGATCACACCGAGGGTAAAGGCGATCACGGTGGCCCCGAAAAGCACCGGGACCGCCAGGATCAGGCGCCGAAGGACGTAAGCGCCCAAGGTTTACTCTGCCCAGCGGGCGGTGTTGAGCGTCCCTCCGTAGATGGTCTGCTGATAGCCCTCCACGTCAACATGGTGGACGATCACGGAGCCGTCATTCATTAGCGGAGTAGTTGGCAATTCTTCCGCGGCAAAACGCTGAGTATCGGCATAGATCGCCGCGCGCTTTTCCGTGTCGCGTTCCTCGAGCGTGGCTTCTAGTAGGGCCGTCATCTCGGGGTTTTCATAGCCGATGGAGTTCCGTATGGCCATGGAGCGAGCCATCGGGCACGAAGTAGTCGCGGAAGACGGTGATCGGGTCCGCATTGGGCAGGCCGAGCGTGCCGAGGCTGAAGTGGTAGTTCCCCGAGGTCCGTGCTTCATTGAACGCGGCGCTATCGAGAAGCTCGATCGACGCGGCGATTCCGATGGGCTGCAACATGAACTGGATCAGTTCCGCCTGCGCGCGATATGGGTAACGCGCAACACCCCAGCTTGGGATAATAAAGCGCGCCTCAAGACGCTCATCGCCCAGCACCTCGGCTGCCAGCGCTGCGGCGGCCTCCGGGTCATAGTTGAGGGGGATGTCGAAATGGAACGGGTTGGTCGCGTTGAGGAAATTGACGGTCGCCGTGGGGAAGCCACGGTAAAGCTCGACGGCTTCCCGGTCGATCGTCATAGAGATCGCGCAGCGAAGGCGCACGTCCGAAAGAGGGCCCTCGGCCCCGGCGGCATTCATGAAATGCGAGATCGAGGACATGCGCGAGTCAACGGCGAACCGCTCATCCTCGGCGAGGCTAGCGGCCTGTTCGGGCGGCATGGCCCCAAGATCCATCACGCCCACGATCTCTTCCAGGCGCAGCGCTGCGGCTCGTGTGTCCGCATCGGGGATCGTGCGAACGACTACGCGTTCGGTCTGCGTAGGCTCGCCCCAATAGTCATCGAACCATTCTAGCACCAATTCCTCATTGGGCACATGGCACACCAGACGGAATGGTCCAGTACCGATGACGAGATCGCTGAAGTTGCCCTTTTCGTCGAAGTTGTCGGGATGAAAGATCGCGGACGAGAAGTTGACCATCTGGTGGGGCAGCGTCGGGCGGGCACAGTCGAAGGTCATCGTGAAGGTCAGATTGTCCACGGCCTTGATGGACACAAGGCCCGGATAGGCGCGATTGATGTACATGCTGTGGTAGGGTGACCGCTTGGGGCTGACCAGGATGATGAGATCGAAAGTGCCGACCACGTGTTCTGCGATCAGCGCGTCGCCATTGTGCCAGGTGATGCCGTCGCGCAGGGTGAAGATCCAGGTCGTTGCGTCCTCCGACATCTCCCAGCTTTCCAACGAATGCGGCACCGGACCGCACTGCACCAACGGCTCCCACACGAAGAGGATAGACGAAACGTAATAGGCGTCTTCAGCGCCCGGGGCGCGGTCACGCGGGGCGGCCATGACCATGTCGCGCGTTTCGGCCATGGCAGGTGGGGCGACTGGAGAGGCCATGGCCATCAACGTGGCGAGGGCCGCAGCCGCGAGGCGGTTCAGGTTCAATCGGTGGAGCATCGGGTTCCTCAAGGAGTAAGCGGAGCATCAGCCCTGCATTGGAAATGAGGAAGACCGACAAGCCGCTGGACGCGTACGAAAAACTCGATTTGGTGCGTAACCGCACCGACGAATGTTTAGCCACACCGCTTCCCCTCGACGGCCTGAGGTCGATCCACGAAACGGCAGGTCTCCTGACTTGTGACTCGGCGCCGCGTTCGCTCCTTCCCGACCGCTTCAGGCCAGTGGATTTTGCGATGTGGCTCGTCACCTACAGTTGCGAGAGCAGTCTCGGACTTGGTCATTTCTGACCGCACCGAATTCCTATTAGGCCCGCTAGGGCATCGTTCCGTACGAATGTTAACCCGGAAAACAGCCCTTGGATAGAGGTGTTCTGGGACGCATTCACCCGCATCTAAATGAGGTAGTGCCACCATTGGGTCGCTTGGGACAACCATCTTAGTCCAGCAAGCGGCGCCGCTCGGAATTTGGTGACGCGCGTCTGAGTAACCTCCGGCGCCATCCCTCGCTCGAGAAGAGATGAATATGAACGTTGCTACATTGAGATCGTTGTAACTGTTGCCTTGGCTAGTATGTTATATCATTACAGTTTTGTCAGGCGGATGTTGCACGCTGACCCTGCTGAGGACTCCGCATGACCCTTCATGAAAGCCTGCCCCGGGAAACGAGCATCGGCGTCAGTCATGCCACTACGCCAAATGGGCTTCGCGCGATTTCCGATCCGTCCTGCTCCGCCGCGATTTGGCAGCGTCAGCCACTCAAACGATTTCAGGATTGGATTGACGCCTTGCCTCCGGCGGCCTTGCCGCGGGCGCGCTTGATGCTGCGGGCCGACGCGGTGCAACGCGCCATGACGGATCTTGCGAATGCTCACGATCTTCCGGGCTGCGACGAACGGGCGATGTTGATTGACGACATCGCCGCACTGGCTGCGATGTTTTCAAGTGTCATGGATTGTCCGTATCTGCGCCTCCGCCTCGATGTGATTGAGACGAATGCCTGCCGGAAATTCCACATCGATGCCGTGACCGCACGCCTGATCTGCACCTATCGCGGGCGAGCGACACAGTACGGCAATAGCGCGGCGGGTGATGATCCGTCTGTCATCCACCAGGTACCGACTGGGTGCCCGATGATCTTGCGTGGCACCCTTTGGCCCAGTGGGTTAACGCCAGGGCTTTTGCACCGATCCCCGCCGATCGAAGGGACGGGGGAGACGCGGTTGGTCCTCGTCCTCGACCCGATCCACGACATCGAGACGGCGGAACAACACATTCACTAGCGACTGGATGAAGGGACACCGACCATGAAAACACGCGCAGCCATCGCCTGGGAGCCGAACCGCCCGCTGGAAATCGAGGAGATCGATTTGGAAGGGCCGAAGGACGGCGAAGTCCTTGTTCGGATCGTCACCACAAGCTTGTGTCACACCGATGTGTTCACCCTCTCTGGCGAGGACCCGGAGGGGCTTTTCCCCTGTGTTCTGGGGCATGAGGGCTGCGGCGTCGTTGAAGAGGTGGGCAAGGGCGTGACCTCGGTCAAACCGGGCGATCATGTGATCCCGCTTTACGTCCCCGAGGACCCGAACTGCCCGTACATTCGGTCGGGAAAGACTAACCTTTGCCAGACGATCCGTGCCACGCAGGGCGCCGGGGTAATGCCGGACGGAACGTCGCGGTTTTCTTACAAGGGCAAGGAAATCAAGCACTACATGGGGACGAGCACCTTCAGCGAGTACACGGTGCTGCCGGAAATCTCGGTTGCCAAGATCTCACCCGAGGCGCCGTTGTCGAAGGCGTCAGTCATGGGGTGCGCGGTACCGACGGGGATCGGCGCAGTGCGCAATACGGCGAAGGTGGAGCCGGGCTCTTCCGTTGCCGTCTTCGGCCTTGGCGCGGTTGGGATGGCGGTGATCCAGGGGGCCGTGCTGAAAGGGGCGTCACGGATCATCGGGGTGGATATCAACCCCAACAAGTTTCCGCTGGCCAAGTCGCTGGGCGCGACCGAATGCGTGAACCCCAAGGACCACGCGGCACCGATCCATGAGGTGCTGATCGAGATGACCAATGGCGGGCTCGACTACACATTCGAGGCGGTCGGGAATGTCGAGTTGATGCGGTCCGCTTTGGAAGCGTGCCACAAAGGCTGGGGCGAATGTACCGTTATCGGAGTTGCGGGCGCGGGGCAGGAGATTTCCACGCGTCCTTTCCAGCTTGTCACGGGGCGCGTGTGGCGCGGCACGGCATTCGGCGGCGTGTTGGGCCGCAGCCAGTTGCCGGGCATGGTGGACGAATGGCTGCGTGGCGATTTCAGCGTCGACCCGTACATCACCCACCACATGACCCACAATCAAATCAACGCGGCATTCGATTTGCTCAAGGCGGGTGAGTCGATCCGCTCGGTCATCCACTTCCAGCCCAATGACACGATGACGGTGAATTCCCTGCCGGGTGAGATCGTCGCGGACTAAAGAGTCGCGCGGTTGGGTGCCAACCGCGCAAACGCTCTGTCACCACGAGTTATAGGCGAGGAACTTTCCGGACATCTCAAGCTTTACCCGGTCGCCCTTTTCGTGCGGCACCTTGGTGATCTGCATGTCGAAATCGATGGCCGACATGATGCCGGTGCCGAACTTCTCTTCGATGAGCGCTTTGATGGTTGGGCCGTAGACGCCGACGATCTCGTACAGGCGGTAGATGCACGGGTCGGTCGGGACGGACTGCTCCCACACCTTGGTGGGCGGCTCCTCCAGCACGCTCACCGCTTCTTGCGGTAGGCCCATGACCGACACGATAGCCTCAGCTTTGTCCTTCGGCCAGCCGTTCATGCCCATGCAGGCAGAGTGCGTCCACACCGGTGACATTCCGATTTTCTCTGCGATTTCCTCCCATGTGAGACCGGCAGTTTTCTTGGCCGACAGGATCATCATCGTGACGTCTTCTTTGGTCATCATGGTCGGGACCTCTATTGTGTCTTTCATTGCTAGCTCCTCCATCGTCAGAGGCCCAATGCGGTCAGGCCAGGGTGGTCGTCCGGGCGTGGCCCTTGGGGCCAGTGAAACTTGCGTTCGGGTTTGGAAATGGGGACGTCGTTGATAGAGGCATGGCGGACGGCCATGTATCCTCTGTCGTCGAACTCCCAGTTTTCGTTGCCGTGGGAGCGGATCCAGTTCCCGTCATCGTCGTGCCATTCATAGACAAACCGCACGGCGATGCGGCTTCCGGCGTGGGTCCAGATTTCCTTGATCAGGCGATATCCATTCTCCTTGGCCCACTTCCGTTCGAGGAACGCGCGAACCTCGTCACGACCGTTCAGAAACTCCGACCGGTTCCGCCAACGCGTGTCCGGCGTATAGGCCAGCGCGACCTTCGCCGGGTCGCGGGTATTCCACGCATTCTCGGCCATGCGCACTTTCTGAACAGCATCCTCGTAGGAGAACGGCGGCAGGGGCGCGCGGATGGGCATTTGATCGGTCATTGGCGCCCCGCTCAGTTAACTGCGCGCAAAGGGGGCACAGGCGCCTCCTCCGACGGCGCGGTGTCTTCGGTTTTGTCGATGCGCACCGTTTCGGGGCGATGCTCGTTCCCGTCCGCCGGCTGGCCCGCCAGCTCCTTCGAACGGTGGCCGAGGAATTGCACGAGGTGGTTGCGGATGGCGTAGTAGTTCGGGTGCTCCACGATCTCGGTCCGGTTGCGGGGGCGGGGGATCGTGATCTCCACCGACTCTGCGACGCGGGCGAGGGGGCCGTTGGTCATCAGCAAGATGCGGTCGGCCAAAAGGATCGCTTCGTCGATGTCGTGGGTGATCATGAAGACGGTTTGTTCCGTCTGGCTCCACACCTTGATTAGCTCTTCCTGGATCGTGCCGCGCGTCAACGCGTCGAGCGCGCCGAAAGGTTCGTCCAGTAGCAGGAGCTTGGGCTGATTGGCGAAGGCGCGGGCGATCGACACCCGCTGGCGCATCCCGCCCGACAGTTGCGATGGCTTGCGGTGCACCACGTCGCCGTCGAGGCCGACCATGGCGAGGTACTTGCGCGCGTGATCCTCCACCTGCGCCTTGGACCAATCCTTGTAGCGGGCGCGGACACCGAAGCTGACGTTCTTCAGCGCGGACAGCCAAGGCAGGAGCGAGTAATTTTGAAAAACCACGCCGCGATCCAAAGACGGACCCGACACTTCGAACCCGTCCATCTTTACGACACCGGAGGTGGGCTCTGCCAGCCCGGCGAGGATGTTCATAATCGTCGACTTACCGCAGCCGGAGTGGCCGAGGATGCAGACGAACTCGCCCTTCTCAACCCCGAATGTGGCTTTCTCGAACACGGTCAGGGTCCCGCCCGTGCCATCGGGAAATTGCTGGGTCAGTTGCTCGATCGACAGAAATGGTTTGGCCATCTCGTTTCTCCTCATTCCGAGTAGGCGACGGCGCGCTGCAGGCGGGCGAAAGCAGCATCCAGAAGCATGCCCATGACGCCGATCAGCAGGATGGCGACGATCATCCGATCCAGCCGCAAGCCGTTCCATTCGTTCCACACGACGTAGCCAATGCCGGTCCCACCCACGAGCATCTCGGCCGCCACGATGACGAGCCACGCAATGCCGATGGAGATGCGCATCCCGGTGATGATGGTCGGCGCGGCGGCCGGCAAGATCACGGTCAGCGCGGTTTTCAGTGTGCCCAGCTCATGCGTCCGGGCGACGTTGATCCAGTCGTTGCGGACGCTGGCAACGCCGAAGGCAGTGTTGGTGAGCATGGGCCAGAGCGAGCATATGAAGATCACGAAGATCGACGACAACTCGCTGTCGCCGATGGTGAAGAGCGCGATGGGCATCCACGCGAGGGGCGAGATGGGTTTTAGAACCTGAATGTACGGGTCCAGCGCCTTGTAGGCGAGGGGCGACATCCCAATGATAAAGCCCAACGGGATCGCAACAGCGGCGGCAAGGGTGTAGCCTAGAAGCACGCGCAAAAGCGAATAGCCGATTTGAATCCCGTATCCCATGTCGTTGGTCCCGGCGACATAGAAGGGGTCGGTGATCGTCGCCCAAAGCTCCGTCCCGATCTGCAGGGGCGACGGGAAGAGTGAGCCTGGGGCCGGTGCCGAATTCTCATCCGGGACGCTGATGCCGAGGGCGCGGATGCCGCCGGCCATGTCGATCATTTCGCGAGAAAGGCCGAGGCCGGCGATCTGTTCCAGTTGCGGGAACTCGACGCCCTGGCTGGCGTAGTATTCGATGTCTTCGGCAGCCATGTTCTGGCCGAGCAAGGCGCCCTGTTGTTCGTCCGTCAACACGACGCCGACGGGACCGGTGTCGGGAACATAAGTGGTCACGTGCCAGATGAAGAGGCCAGACACCAACAACAGAAGTGAGAGCATCGTGCTGCGCAGATCAAGGTTCCGGAACATGCCGACCTCCAGAGTAAGGGGGCGAGGCACTGTACGCGCCCCGCCAGGGTTCAGGTCAGACCGTGCGGCTGAACGGCTGGCTGTCGATGAACTCTTGCGCCGCACCGGGAGCGAACTCGCGGCCTTGGATTTCAACAGGCGCGTACACGTCTTGCTCGGCGTCCGAGAACGTCAGGTTCGGGTCCGCCGCCATCATCGCGCGCATCGTCTCACGCGTGGTGGTGGTCAGCACCAGTTCCTCAGCAAGCGTTGCATAGTTCGTGTCGCTGTCGATGTAATTCCAGCGGCGCAGCTGTGACAGCACCCAGGTGCCCATCGTCTGCGTCGGCAGCGGCATAAACGAGATCCGATCCGGCACGGCCTTGATGTTGCCCTGACCATCCGGGAACACGCCCGTCAGGATTTGCTTCAGGATTTCAACGGGCTGGTTGAGGTAGTTCGCCGGGGCCATCGACTCTGCAAACGCGACGCGACCTTCGGACGTTTCCGCCGAAGCGGTTGCCTCAAGGATCGCGGTAGTGAGGGCCATGGTCGTGTTGGGGTTCTCGTCGATAAACGTCTGCGACAGGCCAAACACGCAGCAGGGGTGCTGCTTCCAGAGGTCCAGCGTCAGCTTGTGGATAAAGCCCACCTGATCATAAACGGCGCGCTGACAGAACGGGTCGGGCGCGAGGTATCCATCGACGTTTTCGGAGCGCAGGTTGGCGACCATCTCTGGCGGCGGGACCACGCGGATCTGAATGTCGCGGTCAGGGTCAAGGCCCGCGTCGGCAACATAGTTTCGTAGCAGCAGGTTGTGCATCGAGTACTCAAACGGCACCGCAAAGGTGAAGCCCTTCCAGTTCGCCGGGTCCTGGTTCTCCAGGTGCTTGTTCGCCAGCACGATGGCTTGACCATTGGTGTTCACGTTCGATACCACCCGCCACGGCTGCGCGGTCGAGCCAATGCCAAGCGACATCGCCATCGGCATCGGGAACAGCAGATGCGACCCGTCATATTCGCCATTCAGACACTTGTCGCGCGACACAGCCCAACCGGCCGTCTTCACGATATCCACGTCCAGACCATAGCGTCCGTAAAAGCCGAGCGCGTGGCCGCCGATGATCGGCGTAGCGCAGGTGATGGGGACGAAGCCGAGCGTCAGCTTGGTCTTCTCAAGGTTCTTCATGGCCTCCTCGGCCATCAGCTGCAGCGACGACAGCGGGAAGACCGTTGCCACCGCGGCCAGCGCGCCGGTGACACCCGCGCTGCGTAGAAAGCCACGGCGCGAGACGTCGTTCTTGAACAATCCCTTTAGCACCGCGCTTTCAAGGGCGCGGGTCATGCCAACCTCGGAGTTCAGCGCCTGCTTCTCTCTGCGCCGCAGAATTTCTTTATCCTCTGCTGACAACCCAGCATAAGGATCGGCGGGTCCGGTCGAAGCCTCACCACACTCATTCCAGACATCGATGTTGGGATTGAAGGGGTCCTTAAAGTGCGTCATTTCTCACCTCTTCTGTTGGTTAGCCCCGCTGTTTCACGGTGCCTATCATCAGACCCGGCGCCCGCATCATTCGTTGGATGCGCAAATTTCTGCAGGGGTCGAGTATGAGACTAGAGGGCACGATCGACAAAAAAACCACGCGCCTAATATTTGCGCTGTATAGAAAAAGAAATGAAAACATATATTTACACATGCAGCGCAACTTAAAGCGGTGACGATATTTCGTAAATTACGAAATCTCGATAGTTCAGCGATCGGATCAGATGTATCCTGTTTGGATGGATCAGCACTCACTCGACATCGATTCAGTTGTCTCAGCCGTCCCTGAAGCCGCACTGGTTCTGTGCACGCGCACGGACAGGATCGTTGCGGCGAACAATGCGGCCTGTACGATGTTGGGGTTCGAGCCAGACACGCCTCCACGCTTCTCGACCTTCCTTACTTCGCAAGTGCAGCAATTTCTGGTGTTTCTCGATGAATTGGACACGCGGGGCGAAGCTTGGACCCGCGATGTGAAGTTTACCCGAGCCGACGAAAAGAGCCTTCGCTGCGAGGTGAAGGGGCGCCCGCTGCAATCCCCGGACCAGGTGTTCCTCACGATCATCGACCTCGACCAACTGGATCACCGCACGCACGTGACCGAGGTCGCCCAGCTTCAACGCGCAGGTTTCCACGAGTGGAAGCGAGCAGAGGGGTTCTTTGCCGATTTAGAGCGGCGCAATCAGTTGATCCTGAACGCGGCAGGCGAGGGCATTTACGGGCTGAATGCCGAGGGCAAAGCCACCTTCGTGAACCGCGCCGCACAGGAGATGCTGGGATGGACGACGGAGGATCTGCTTGGGCGCGACATCCACTCCATCCTCCACCACACGCACGTGAACGGCGATCACTATCACCATCATGATTGCCCGATCTACAAATCTTTCCGCTTTGAGCAGGTCAATCGCATCGAGGACGAGGTTTTCTGGCGCAAGGACGGCAAGCCGATCCCGGTCGAGTACATCTCAACCCCGATCTATGACCACCAGATCCTCGCCGGAGCGGTGGTGATTTTCCGCGATATCTCCGAGCGCAAGGAAAACGAGCGAAAGCTGCGGCAAGCCATGCAGGAAGTTGCCGACCTTCGCGATCGGCTCGAGCAGGAGAACGCGTACCTTCAGGAAGAGATCAATTCAGAACGCGCGCACCACGCGATCATCGGCACATCGACTGCGATCAGTCAAACCCTTGCGCGGATAGACTTGGTGGCTGGGACCGATGCGACAGTGATGATCTCAGGCGAGACCGGAACCGGGAAGACGCTGGTCGCGACCGAGATTCACAAGACAAGTACCCGATCGCGCCGTCCGCTCATCCACTTCAACTGCGGCTCCGTTGCGCCTGGCGATGTTGAGGCAGAGCTGTTCGGTGAAGTGAGAGGTGGCTCACACCGGGCGAAACGGGACAAGCCTGGCAAGCTTGAATTGGCCAACGGCGGCACGCTGTTTCTCGACGATGTCGAGGATCTTCCCCATGACGTGCAGGGGCGGCTATTGCATGCGCTACAGACCAATACAGTGCGCCGCGTCGATGACTCGCAAGAAAAGCCGCTCGACATCCGGGTCATCGCGGCGACGACCCTCTCACAAAACAAACCCGCTGCATCGAAACAACTGCGCGAGTCGCTTTACATGTTCCTGAACCTCTTCCCGATTACGTGCGCCCCGCTGCGGGACCGGCCCGAAGACATCCCGCTGTTGGCGTCGCACCTGCTGAAGATCGCCTGCGCAAAGCTGAACCGCCCCGTGCCCTCGATCACCGAACGCGTCATGCGCCAGTTGCAAAGCTACTCATGGCCCGGGAATGTTCGCGAGCTGCGGAATGTGATCGAACGGGCGGCCATAGTATCTAAGCAGAGCAAGCTGTTTGTTGAGCTATCGGGCAGCATTGAAAAAGAGCCACAGATTCCTAACGTCATCAAAACCGACGCAGAGATTCAATCAATCATCCGATCAAATGTGGTTGCAGCCATGTGTGCTGCCTCGGGCAAAGTCTCGGGCCCGGAAGGTGCCGCGGCATTGCTGGATATTCGCCCAACCACCCTTTACTCGCGCCTCAAGGCGCTGGGAGTTACGGAATCGGAATGGCGATAGATGCTCTCAACCGGCAGCCTTCACCTATCGGAGACCATTGATCCTTTCACTGTAACTAGCCGCGTGCATTCCGCTAGGGAGTCAAGGTCGCGAGCTTGACCGACCAATCTTCGCTCCCATGACTTCCGCAGCTTGTCGAAGCGGATCGTCTGCGAGATGCGCATACCTTTGGGTGGTCAGTGGGTTTGTGTGTCCTAACAAACGCCCCACGATTGCCAGGCTCATGCCACTCGATACCAGGTGTGACGCATGCGTGTGGCGATTCTCGTTGATACGGTAATCAACCAGATCCGATCCCTGCACGGCTCACCACTGAAATCTGCAGACAACCTGCTTTCCTGAAGCTACTGGCAAAAAGCCGTACGGGTCCTCCATGCACCCAGCGATGTGCGTATGACTTGGCGAGCGTATTGTTGCCGATCGTTTCACAATGTGTATGCGATCTGAGGGGTAATCTCCGTTTACAACACATTCAGCCACTGTTAACTATCTTTTCGGCCAGCCTGCTGGCTTTGCCACGCCCGCCTACTTTCACACGTAGGTACGTAGCTCAAATCGTTGAAGATGTCGGCGCAAGCCGACTTCCGGTTTGACTGGGTGGTTACGTATGGGGTTTCCCAAAAACGACTTGCGGGCGTTCTACGCCGCGCATTGCATACAGCTTGTGGTGGCGGGGCTTGCCGGTGCGCTTGCAGCCGTGCCGTCATCGGCGCAGGAGGGCGACGCGTTTGTTTTGCCCGAGCTTGTGTTCGAAGGCACAAAGGTCGAGCGAGAGTTCGTAGACGTTACCGAAAGCGTCGGTGTTCTGACCGCGGATCGCATCGCCGAGCAGGGGATTGATGACCTGCGAGATGGCTTCAACCAGCTCGGCAACGTCCGGTTGTTCGAAGGCAATCGGGGAGAGAATGGCTTCACCATTCGGGGGCTGAACTCTGAAGGGATCACTGAATCCTTCAACAACGCGCCTCTGACCTCGGTGATCATCGACGGCGCCACGCAATCGCGTGAGGCGACCCGGCGCGGGGCGCGGGGCCTTTGGGACGTCGAGCAAGTGGAGGTCTATCGCGGCCCGCAATCGACGCTTCAGGGGCGCGGATCGCTTGCCGGGGCGGTGATCGTCGAAACCAAGTCACCGACCTTCGAGTTTGAAGGCGAAGTTCGTGGGACTATCGGTCAGGACGACCGCACCGACGCCGCCTTTGTCGTCTCCGGGCCGATCACCGAAGAACTGGCGTTCCGTTTGAGCGGTGAGACGCGCGCAAAGACGCGTGATATCAGCTTCAACCTGCCCGCAAATGAAATCATCCGCGAGGATCGCTTCCGCAATCTACGCGGCAAGTTGCTGTACGAACCGGCCGAGATCCCGGGCCTATTGCTGGAGTTCACGCTCAGCGACACCTACGACAAGCCAGGCGTCAACGCGGTCAACAGCGCAGACTTCTTCGACCGCCAGTTCAATTCGGCGCCCACAACCGCTGTCGAGATTCGCGAAGCGGACAACCTGAACGCCACGCTCAAGGCGACCTATGCCTTTGGCGAAGCGATGGAACTGACGTCCATCACCGCGCTTATCGACTCAGAGACGTCGATCAGCACACCGGCAGGCGCCAGTTTCCAGCGGGATGAGTTTCGGGCCGGCGAGGACTTTACCCAGGATGTGCGGCTGACCTTCGGGGATAGCGGCGATGTCGTCTCGGGCGTCGTAGGGCTTTTCTATGGCCGGTTCACCCTGCCACGCGACTCGCTGGTGACCTTCGACAATGGCACAACGGTCAGCGTGGTCCAGGACATCACGTCGAACGACCGGACCGAAAGTTACGGCATCTATGGCGACGTCCGCTGGCGCTTTGCCGACAACTGGATCCTGCTCGCGGGCGGGCGGTACAGCTATGAAGTCGTCACCGAGGACGCCTCGGGTGTCTCCTTCGGATCTCCGGTCGATACGCAAAACAGTGCATCCTTTGGCGTGTTCCTTCCAAAAATCGGTCTGGCTTACGAATTCGATGAATTCCGAACTTTGTCTTTCACGATTACGGAAGGGTATCGCTCTGGATTTACAGACGTGTCCGCAAGCGGATTGTTCGTTGTCGATCCCGAGTTTCTGACGTCTTACGAATTGGGATACAAAGCCGAGGACCCGGATGGGAATTGGCGCTTTGGGGTGACGGCATTTCTGTCTGAATACAAGGATCAGCAAATTGTCGCGGACGCGACGCCATTTCCACGAACCGTGAACGCGGGTGAATCCCGGATGTACGGGGCCGAATTGGAAGGGTCCTATTCCTTTGACAACGGCCTTGATGTCTTTGGCTCCGCCGGTCTCCTGAAAACGGAATTCACTGATTTCGTAGTGGCGAGCGGGGATCTGACGGGGAACGAGTTTCCCGAGGCGCCAGCCGTGACAGCCACCATCGGGGCCAACTACAAGGCGGACAAAGGTTTTTTTGCCTCGGCGCAGGCGAGCTACACGGACTCTTACTACAGCACCGGATCAATCGAAAACGATCCGGCGCTTCTGGTGGACTCCTTTACGCGCGTGGATGCGCAGATCGGCTATGAAATGGATAACGTCCGCTTCACTCTCTACGCGGACAACCTTTTCGACAGCGATTACGTCACAAGCCTTAATAATACGAGCTTTGGCGCGGCGCCAGTCGAGGCAACGGTATCGGACCCGAGAACGATCGGCTTCGAAATCTCAGCGAAATTCTAAGCGAATAGGTCAGGCCTGTCGGGCCCGCACCGCTCTAGCGAGAAGACGCCAAAAACGCGAACTCAAGGGAACTGTAATGAGCACCTATATTCGGAACGAACTTCTCATCGTCGATGCTGTCGTGGATGACTGGGAGCGGCTGTATCAGGACGTTACCGGACGCGCACACGTCCATGTGCTGATACCCGCAGAAGACGTATTTGATGTCATCAGCCGTGAATTGGACACCGCAAGGTATGATGCCCTGCACATTGTCGGGCATGGCATGCCGGGTGCGATCAAGATGGCGGGTCGCGTCATCGACTTAAGCGTCGTCTCGGCATCCACTGACACGCTGCGGGGGTGGGGCGATGCGCTGATCGGATGCGACATCCTGATCTATGGCTGCGAAACCGGGGCGGGCGATGCCGGACGCGCCTTTGTCCAAGCGATAGCCGATCTTACGGGTGCGCATGTTGCGGCGGCCAGTCAGGCGATTGGCGCGGGTCACTGGGATCTTGATGTCCATGTCGGTGGTGTCATGCACCCGGAGGTGATCTTCTCGGGCAACCTCCAGGGCTCGTACGCGTCGACCTTTGCGAATGTGACATTCTCGATTGACCCGCCGTTTTCGGTGGAATCGACGAACTCCCTGACGACGTTCAACTTCACGCTGGATGAGGCCCCGGCACCGGGTGAGTTCGTCAGCATCTATTTGTACGCTTCCACCGCGCCCGGAACGGCGCCGCAGGACGCAATTACCAACGAAATCAGCCAGTTCAACGTATTCGACCTGTTCGTTTCGGAGAATGTGGTGGGTATTCCGCTTGTGGTCGAAACAAACGGCGTGCCCGTTTACGACGCTGACGCCTCTGTTACGGCAGGAGCGTCGTCTGTGCCGGACTTCACAGTGTTCGAACTTCGGCTAACGCAGATAGAAAACTCGTTCACGATTTCTGGGTTCAATGACTTTGTTGACGATGGCCCGCGTACGGTCTTCTGGAACATCGCGGACAACCCGAATGACGGGACGACGAACACAGTCACCAACGGAACGATTGAGTTCACCGAGGTTGACGATCCGTCCGAGCTGCCTGCCCAGAATGCTGACCCCGATGCGGTGAATGACACTGCGACGGCGGATTTCGAGTCCCCGGTAACGGTCAGTGTCTTGGCAAACGATACCGATGCCGATGGCGATACGCTTTCGATTGCGTCGGTCACGCAGGGCTCCAACGGGTCCGTCGCGATTGATGGGACGAATGTGGTCTACACGCCCGATGCCGGGTTCTCGGGGCCGGACTCGTTTACCTATGAAGTATCCGACGGGAATGGTGGCACCGATACGGCGACCGTGAACGTCACTGTGGGTGCGGCCCCACAAACGCCGATAGTCGGCTTCACCGTCGACACGACCACGTTGATCGAGGACGAAGGCACCGCCGTCACCTTCACCTTCAACGTCGATAATCTGCCCCCGGGTGGCGTTACCGTGGCTCTCGGTGTCTACCGTCCCGGCGAAAGTGGGACGAACCTGCTTGAGCGTGGGATCGGCGACTTCGACTTCTTCCCGCCGCCGCCGAACATTCAGTTCTCGGGTCTGGCTGGCCAGCCGTTCGGCTTCAACGGGAACTCCGGCCTTGCCTTCACCATCGCGCAGGATGGGGCGACCATCACGCTGCCGATCTTTGACGACAATGACATTCCGCCGGATCAGCCGGGCGGGAATGCCAACACCGATTTCGGCATTGAAGAGCAGGTCTGGCGCCTGATCGACTTCTCGCTCGCCAACCCGCCGTTCAACACGGTCGATGAGTACGACGTTGCGCCGGGGCAGGGGGAAGTCACCCTGACCCTGAAGGACACCGCGAACTTCGATCCGGTTGCCGAAGACGACAGCGCCACGACTGCCTTCGACACCGAGGTCGAGATCGACGTTCTGTCGAACGACAGCGACCTTGAGGGCGACACTCTGGCCATCACCAGTTTCAGCGCGCCGACACAGGGCGGGACCGTAAGGATCGAGGATCAGGGCACCGATGACACCAGCGACGACACGCTGGTCTACACGCCGCTGGCCGGCTTCGAAGGGGAGGACACCTTCACCTATCTCGTCGGTGACGGGAACGGCGGTGAGGATACAGCGACGGTCACGGTCACGGTCGAAGCGCAGCCGAACCGGGCGCCGGACGCCGTGAACGACTCGGCAAGCACCGGCTTCGATACGCCGCTGACCTTGAATGTCCTGGCCAATGACACCGACGACGATGGCGACACGCTATCGGTCACGGGGGTCACGCAAGGGGCCAACGGGTCGGTCGTGATCGACGGAACGAACGTCGTCTACACGCCCAATGCCGGGTTCGAGGGCAACGACAGCTTCACCTACACGATTTCCGACGGAAACGGTGGGACGGACACCGCGACGGTCTCGGTCACCGTAGACGCAGAGCCGAACACGGCGCCCGACGCCGCAAACGACTCGGCGGAGACGGATTTCGAGACGGCTGTCACGATCTCGGTCCTGTCGAACGACAATGATGTGGATGGGGACACCCTGTCGATCATCGGAGTGACACAGGGCGCGAACGGATCGGTCGCGATCGACGGGACGAACGTCGTCTACACTCCGGACGCCGGGTTCGAGGGGGACGATAGCTTCACCTACACGATCTCGGACGGGAACGGCGGGGAAGATACCGCAACGGTTTCCGTTACGGTCGCCGAAGAGCCCAACACAGCCCCCGACGCCGCGAACGACACGGCGGGCACCGGGTTCGAGACGCCGGTGACGATCAACGTGCTCGCCAACGACACCGATGATGACGGGGACACGCTGTCGATTTCGGGGGTCACGCAGGGGGCCAACGGGTCGGTCGTGATTGACGGGACGAGCGTGGTTTACACGCCGGACGCCGGGTTCGAGGGGGTCGATACGTTCACCTACACAATCTCGGACGGGAACGGTGGGGAAGACACCGCGACGGTCGAGGTGACGGTGGATGCAGAGCCCAATACCGCGCCTGACGCTGTGAACGACACGGCGGGCACCGGTTTCGAAACTCCGGTGACGATTTCGGTGCTGGCGAACGACACCGATGACGATGGCGATGCGCTGTCGATCACCGACGTCACGCAGGGTGCCAACGGGTCGGTCGTGATCGACGGCGCCAGCGTCGTCTACACTCCGGATGCCGGTTTCGAGGGTGACGACAGTTTCACCTACACGATCTCCGATGGGAACGGCGGCACCGACACCGCGACCGTTGCGGTCACCGTGGACGCGGCGCCGAACACGGCACCAGATGCGGTGAACGACATGGCGGGGACGGGCTTTGAGACGCCTGTCACCGTGAATGTCCTTGCCAACGATACCGATGACGATGGCGATACGCTGTCGGTGTCTGGTGTTACGCAGGGCGCCAATGGGTCGGTCATGATCGACGGGACGAGCGTCGTCTATACGCCGGATGCAGGCTTCTCGGGCGATGACAGCTTCACCTACACGATCTCGGACGGGAACGGTGGGACGGACACCGCCACGGTCGCCGTCACGGTGGATGCGGAGCCAAATACGGCGCCGGACGCGGTGGACGACACCGCCCGGACGGGCTTCCAGACGCCGCTGACCGTCGCTGTTCTGGCGAACGATTCCGATGAAGACGGCGACGCGCTTTCGATCACCGGGGTTACGCAGGGCGCAAATGGGTCGGTCGTGATCGATGGAGCCAGCGTGGTCTATACGCCGGATGCCGGGTTCGAGGGGGACGACAGCTTCACCTACACGATCTCCGACGGAAACGGTGGAACGGACACCGCGACGGTGTCGGTCACCGTCGACTCACAGCCCAACTCGGCGCCCGATGCGGTGGACGACACCGCCGGGACGGCCTTTGGGACGCCGGTTACGGTCAGCGTGCTGGCGAACGACACAGATGATGACGGCGACGCGCTGTCCGTCACCGGTGTCACGCAAGGTGGCAACGGGTCGGTCGTAATCGACGGAACCAACATCATCTACACGCCAGACGCGGGTTTCTCGGGCGGAGACAGCTTCACCTACACCGTCGATGACGGGAATGGCGGGACCGACACGGCAACCGTGGCGGTCACGGTCGAAGATAACGTTGTGGTCCCGGATCCAGTCGTCTCGGTCTCAATCTCACCCGACACGCTGATCGAGGATGAGGGCACGGCAGCCGTCATCTCTATCGCTGTGGAGGGTGACATCCCGGACGGCGGTCTTCTCGTTCCTTTGAGCTTTCTCAACGTCAACACTGCGGACGGCGCGGTCGATGACAGGCCACTTGGAGACTTCGACGTCTTTGCGGCGGTCTTTGGCGGCGGGTTTGTCGGGGTTGAACTGGTGCGCGGGTGGACGGCCAATGACGGCCTCACGCTTCGCGTGCTCGACAACACCGCGTCGATCACCCTGCCGATCTTCGACGACCCCGACCGCGCGCCGGGCGAACCGGGCTTCAATGTCAACGACGACATCGGCATCGAAGAGACCACCATCACGATTGTTACGCAGGACGACCAGGGCACCGTGTTCGACGGCTTCGCGATCTCCCAAACCGCTGGCTCTGACACGGTGACCCTGCGCGACATGGCGAACTTCGATCCGGTGGCCCAGGATGACAGCGCGACGACCGCGTTCGAGACCTCTACCACGGTCGATGTCCTGGCCAACGATACGGATCTGGACGGCGATACATTGTCGGTCAGTTCCGTCTCGCAGGGCGCGAACGGGTCGGTCGTGATCGACGGCACCAGCGTCGTCTACACGCCCAATGCCGGGTTCTCGGGCGATGACAGCTTCACCTATACCGTCTCGGACGGGAATGGCGGGACAGACACGGCCACCGTGGCGGTCACCGTGGAAGACGGGGGCGGCGTTGTGCTGAACCCGGTCATCGGCACCGCGAGGTCCGAGCTGCTTCGGGGCACCGACGGCGACGACCTGATCGACGGCAAGGGTGGCGTGTTCGACCGCCTGTTCGGCGGTGAGGGCGCGGACACGTTCGTGTTCGGTGACGAAGCGAGCGACGGCAAGGCCGACCGGGACGTGATCTTCGACTACGCCGCAGGCGTGGACCAGATCCTGCTGGAGAATGGCGCAAGCGTCGCCTCGTTCACCGAGTTCCGGGGCAACGTTGTGCTGGAGCTGGAAGGCGACGGCGACCTGATCATCGTTAATGGAACGGGGAACCTGACGTTCGACGATCTAACGATCGTGAACGACGAGTTCTCATTCATTTGACGTGAGGAGCAGAAACATGCTGACACGAGCCAAAACTTCCATCTGCGCCTTGGCCCTGTGCCTGGGCGCCACCACAGCCGGGGCAGCGTCGCTGGGCCTGACGACCGGCGATCCGACCATCCTGGCGGACGACACCGTTCTATTGTTCGGCTTCGGCGACCTGATCGCGGGCGCCTCGGTCACCAGCGACAGCGGCGGGCTGGGTAGCCTGGGGGAGGTCTTTTTCTCGGTCAACGAGAGTTTCGGAGGCTTCTCGGTGGATGAGGTGCCGTTCAATGAAGCCCTGGCCAGCAGCACGCTGCTGGCCACCGGCTTCACCGACGGCACGGCGGAGTTTCAGTTCGGTGGACTGACCGGCACGGCGGCCGCCCAATTCGGCGCGAGCGCATTGATCGAGGTGACGTTCCTCGATGATCTGGGGCCCCGGACCTCTTTGTTCGACGGCTTGGTCGATGACGAGTTCTACGGCGCCAACATCTCGATCTCTTCAGTGCAGTCGACCGTGATCCCGCTTCCGGCAACCGCGTTGCTGCTCGCCACGGGGCTTCTGGGGATCGGCATGCTGCGACGGCAGCGCAAGACAGGAGGTTCGGTTTGGACCAACGACTGAACGACATACAGGAATTCCTGGTTCAGGGCGGCGTGGTGATCTGGTTGATCGCCGCGCTGTCGGTTTTGACGGCGGCCCTGATCCTTTGGAAACTCTATCGTCTTGCGGCGATGGGGGCCTGGTCGGGCCGCCATTCGCGCCGCGCCGTCGACCTTTGGTCGGAAGGTGAGGCCCGTGCCGCGCGGGAGGTTCTGGCCTCGCGCCGATCCATCCGGTCACGTTTCGCGATGGAGGCGATGGCGGCGCGCCAGAACGGCGCGTTGGATTCGACCGAACAGCGGGAGGAGCTTGTCCGCATCGCCAAGGAACTGCTGGCAAGTGCCCGAAGCGGTCTGCGCCCACTGGAGTTGATTGCGACCATCGCCCCGCTTCTGGGCCTGCTCGGCACCGTGATCGGCATGATCGCCGCCTTCCAGGCACTGCAGGAGGCCGGCGCGCGCGCCGACCCGTCAGCGCTCGCAGGCGGCATCTGGGAGGCGCTGCTGACGACCGCTGCCGGGATGGCCGTGGCGATCCCCGCTTCGATGGCCCTGTCGTGGTTCGAAAGCGTCGCGGATGCGATCCAACGCGATCTGGAGGATATCGGCACCAAGATCCTGACCCGTGGTCGGGCGCCGGAACCCGTCGCGCCGGAACCGTTGCGAGAGGCGGCCTGACGCGATGAACCTTGGGGGCACCAGAAAGAGCCGGAAGCCCAGTCTGACGCCGATGATCGACGTCGTGTTCCTGCTGCTTGTCTTCTTCATGCTCGCGGCACGCTTCGGGCAGGACATGGCGCTGGACATCGCGCTTGCGGGGCCCGGCGGGGCCGAGACGCCCTATACCGGGCCGCCCCGGATCATTGATGTGACGCCCGATGGCCAGCGCCTGAACGGCGTCTCGGTCGATCAGGCGCAATTGGCCCCGGAAGTGGCGCGGCTGACCGAAAGCCCCGACGACACGATCATCCTGCGCCCGCGCGACAACGCGGATCTGCAACGGGTGCTTGATGTGATGGGGTCGCTGTCGGCCGAGGGCTTCACCTCCCTCGTGCTGTTGGAGTGAGCGCGATGGATATTGGAGAGCCGCCCAAGCGCCCCCGCGCCGAAAGCATCGTCCCGATGATCAACGTCGTGTTCCTGCTGCTGATCTTCTTCCTTATGACGGCACAGATCAGCCCGCCGGAGCCCTTCGAGCTTGAGGTGCCGGTCACCGATTCCATCGACCCGGCGGATACGAGCTTCACGCTGTATGTCTCCGCCGAAGGGGAGCTTGCCTTTGAAGAGGCGCGTGGCGAGGCCGTGTATCCGGCCCTCACCGCGGCGGCGGAAGGTGGGCTGGACGTCCTGCATATCCGGTCGGATCAGGGTGTCGACGCAGCGGTTGTCGCCGGGCTTCTGAAGCGGCTGCCGGAAACCGGCATCCCCACGGTCAAACTCGTCTCGACGGTGCAGTGACGATGCGGGGAATGCTGGAAGCCGTGGTCTTCATCGGCATCGCACTTGCGTTGCACGTTTTGCTGTGGCCGACGGACGCAGTCGATGGCGCGAGTTCGTCCGGGGCCGGTGGCGAGGACCTGACCTCGATCACCGCATCGACCGCCGCACTGGAGCAAATGGTGGAGGAATTCGACCGCCCGCCCGAGGTTGCCGAACCAGAGGTGACGCCACCCGAGCCTCCGGTCGTGGAGCCGCAGGATGTGGCCCAGCCGCAGGAATTCGAGTTGGCGTTGCAGGTGCCCGATGCGCCCGCGCAGGTGTCGTTGCCCACGCCGCCCGAGGCCACCGTGCCCGACGTCCCACAGCCGCCGGAGCCCCCCTCGCCGCCACCGCCGCCCGAGCCTGAACCAGAGCCAGAGCCTGAGCCCGAACCGGAGCAAGAGCCGCAGGCGGAACCGGAACCAGAGCCTGAACCGCAGCCCGAGACGTCGGAACTCGCCGTCGCCCAGTCCGTGCGCCCGGCCCGCATGCCCGAGCGTCCCGATCCCCCGCAGCGCACGGCAGAACAACCGGCGGAACGGCAGCAGCAACAGTCGGCCTCGGCCCCCGCCCGGCAGGCCGCCGGGTCCGGCGGCGGTGCCGCCGCAGGGCAGCAGGGCCGCGCGCAAGAGGCGACCCTGTCGGCGGCGGCCCGCAACTCGCTGATGGCGGAGTGGGGCGGCACCATCCGCGCCCAGATCGCCCGTCGCAGCCCGCGCGGCATGGGGCAGAACTCGCAAGCGGTCCTGCGCATCAGCGTCCGCCGCGACGGCGCTTTGCTTGGCGTCCAGCTTGTCCGATCCTCGGGCAATCAGCGCTTCGATCAGGCCGCCGTTCAGGCCGTCCGGCAGGTCGGGCGCTTTCGTGCCGCGCCCAACCAGCTTCCCGGAAACACGCACAGGTTCGACCTGCCCGTCAGGTCCAGATAAACAGGAGATCCCCATGATCAGACCCGCACTGGCCGCCGTTTTCACCTTTGCCGCGTCGGCGTCAATTGCCTGCGACGGCTTGGAGGTGACGCAAGAGACACTTGTCGGCGGCACCATCTGCGCGCCATCGGAGCCACAACGGATCGTGACGCTCGACCCGTATTACTCGCTTCTGATGGCGGCGGAACTCGACCTGCCCGTGATCGGCACCGCCCTTTCAGGCGACAGCCTGCCGTCACAGGTGGAGGGGGTCTGGGACACGGACCCGGAGTTGGTGGGCCAGATGACCTCACCCGACCTCGAGGCCATCCTCGCCCTGAAGCCCGACCTGATCATCGGTGACGCCTACAGCCAGGCGGAGATCATGGAGCAACTGTCGGAAATCGCGCCGACCGCGCTGGTCGATACGGCGGATTGGAAGACGTACCTTCGTACGGTCGCCAGCGTTGCGGGTGCCGACAGCACGGCGGATGAAAAGCTTGCCGCCTACCAGACCGCCGTTGCTGAGACGGCCGCCGCACTGCCCGAGGGCGCGACCGTCTCTTTCCTGCGCATCGTCCCGGGCGGCTTTCAGGTCTACGTCGCGGGCCCGTCGGCCTATGCACCCATGGCCGTCCTGACGGAGCTCGGCATCGAGCGCCCACCGTTCGAGACCGTCAGCGATGACACCGTCCTGAAACGCCCCACGATGGAGGGCCTGCTGGAACTTCAGGGCGACGTGATGATCTACACCATAGGCGGCGCGCACCATGATGGCGACGCGAAGGCGCTGGAGGATGAGGTCACGTCCAACCCCATCTGGCAGGCGTTGCCATCGGTGAAAGCCGGGCGCGCGTACCGGGTGGAGCCGACGCACTGGATGGGCTTCGGCGGGCTGGACTCAGCCTATGAGATCATCGCCGATATCCGCGACATATACGGCCTGCCCGAATGACATCGCTGCGCGGCACGCCTCTGTTCCTGGGTGTCGCGCTTTTGCTCGCGCTGGCGGTGCTTGCATCGCTCAGCATCGGCATCCGTATCATTAACCCATTCGCCGCCTCGGGCACGCTCGACGCGATCCTTTTGCACGCCTCCCGAATTCCCCGAACTGCGGTCGCGGTGGGGGTCGGTGCCGGTCTGGGGCTCGCCGGGGCGATCCTGCAAACGGTGACGAAGAACGTCCTCGCCGACCCGGGCCTCCTCGGCATCAACGCGGGCGCCGCCTTCGCCGTCGTCGTCGTCCTGTCACTCGTCGACGCACCGCCCTCCCTCGCCATCCTCGGCGTGGTCGCCACTGCAGGCGCCCTCGCGACGGGGGCACTGGCCTTCGCCCTCGCAGGCGGCACCCGTACGTTCGAGGCGCAGCCGCTTCGCCTTATTCTCTCCGGCGGCGTCCTGGCCATCGCCCTGGGGTCGCTCACGCAAATCGTCCTGCTCCTCCAACCGGGCGCCTTCGAAGCCTCGCAGGTCTGGCTCGCTGGATCCTTCGCCGACCGCTCGGTCCAGATGGTCACCGTCTACCTCGTCCCCTCCGTCATCCTATTGCTCGCCGGATTTGCCCTTGCCCCCACCCTGTCCGTCCTACTGGTGGGAGAGGTGCAAAGCCGCTCCCTCGGCGTCGATGTCGGCAAGCTGCGCATCGGCGCCTTCGCCGTCGCGGCGGGCCTCTGCGGCATGGCGGTCAGCCTCGCCGGACCCGTCGCCTTCGTCGGCCTCATCGCCCCCCATTTCGGCCGCGCCCTCGTCGGCCAGCGCCTCTTGCCGTCCTTCGTCCTCGCGGCCGCGAGCGGGGCCATCCTCGTCCTCTTCGCCGACGTCGCCGCCCGCCGCCTCGTCGCCCCGGCGGAACTCCCCGTGGGCATCGTCATCGCCATGCTCGGCGTCCCGTTCTACCTGATCCTCCTCCGCCGAAGGGCTCGCCTGTGACCATCCTTGACGCCCACAAGCCCCTTCATCTTGGTGGAAATACTCCGGGGGGCGCGGGGGGCTGGCCCCCTCCTGCTGCGCGGTTTCACCCATGACGACGCTGAACATAACCCCCCAGACCGGTTGGAGCCCCGACCGCAAAGCGCTGACCGTCTCCCTGACGCTCACCGCCGCCCTTCTCGCCATGGCACTGGCGAGCCTCTGCTTCGGCCTCACCACCATGCCGCCCGCTGACATCTGGGCCACGCTGATGGGAGACCCGCCCGACGTAAACTCCGATCGCATCCTGACGCTCCGCTGGCACCGCCTGATCGTGGGCATCGGCGTGGGCATCTGCCTCGCCCTGTCCGGCGCCATCCTCCAAGCCATCCTCCGCAACCCGCTGGTGGAGCCTGGGGTGATCGGCCTCAACTCCGGCGCCGCCCTGGCGGCGGCATTCGTGCTTGTCCTGACCACCGGCGCCATCTCCAACGCGAGCCTCGCCACAGCCGCCATCCTCGGCGCCACCACCGCTGTCGCGCTGGTCACGGCGCTCGCCTGGTCCCCCGGCAACCTTCAGCCCATGCGCCTGATCCTCGCCGGGATCGCCGTCGCCTCACTGGCCGGGGCACTGCTCACGGCGGCGATGCTCGCCGGATCCCCCCAACGCCTGCCGCGACTTCTTGTCTGGCTTTCTGGAGACCTGAACGGCGTTTCCGCGAAGGACGCTCACCTCGTATGGATCGCCCTGGCCGGGGCGCTGCCTCTGGTCGCCTTCGTCGCAAGGCGCCTCGACATCGCCATGCTCGACCCTGTCTCCGGCGCCGGACTGGGTCACCGCCAGCGCATCATCACCTACGCCCTGCTGGGCCTTGCCGCCGCGCTGGCCGGGATCGCCACGGCGGTCTGCGGCATCGTCGTCTTTGTCGGCCTCGTCGCCCCGCACCTTGCCCGCCGCCTCACCGGCCCGATGAACCGCCGCGTCCTGCCCGCCGCCGCGCTAATCGGCGCGCTCATCGTCTCGAGTGCTGACCTTTTCGGACGCACCATCGATCCGCCCACACAACTGCCCGCCGGCCTGATCTGCGGCCTCATCGGCGCCCCGTTCTTCTTCCTTCTCATGAGGCGCCATCATGGCTGACCCAATCATCCGCGCCCGCCACATCTCTCACGCCTTCCCGGGTGGCCCGCCCCTGTTCGACGACCTCGCTCTCGACATCCCGCGCGGGCAAGCGACCGTCCTCATCGGCCCGAACGGTTGCGGCAAGTCCACGCTTCTGTCGATCCTCACTGGAATCCAGTCGCCCAAATCGGGCCGCGTCGAGTTGGAGGGCCGCGCCCTCTCCGCCATGCCATCGGCCGAGATCGCCCGCACCCTCGGCATCCTCCCGCAATCGCCGGACGCCGCCGAGGGGCTCGCCGTCCGCGACCTCGTCGCCCTGGGCCGCGCGCCGCACCGCCGCTTCTTGTCGCTCTGGTCCGAGGCCGACGAGGCCGCCCTCCGCCGCGCCATCGACGCAGTGGACCTCACCGAGCTTACCGACCGCCCCCTGTCGTCCCTGTCCGGCGGCCAACGCCAGCGCGCCTTCATCGCCATGGTGCTGACGCAGGAACCGCGCCTGCTGTTCCTCGACGAACCGACGTCGTACCTCGACATCGCGCATCAGTTGAACATCCTCCACCTGCTCACCCGCCTGAAGTGCGAAGACGGCCTAACCGTCGTCGCCGCCCTCCACGACATCGCCCAGGCCGCGCAATTCGCTGACCACCTCGTCGTCATGCGCGCCGGTCAGATCGTCGCGCAGGGCGTGCCCGAAGCGGTCGTCACCGAAGCCATGCTGGCCGAGGTCTTCGCGGTCCAGGCCCGCGTCAAACGCGACAGCGAGACCGGGCAGATCGTTATCTTGCCCATCGGCCCCGACCGAGGCCGTCACCTGCGCTCGGTCTCCGGATGACGCTCGCCGAAGCGTCCGCTGCCCACGCGGTCTTGCGCGAAGAGTCAGACCTCCCATGGGCCGTCCTCTATGACTCGCGAGCTGGCGCACCGCAGTTCTTCGGCCCCACTGCCCTGCATGACGACATGCACATCCGCCTCGCCAGCGTCTCCAAGCTGGTGATCGGCCTCGTCTACGCCCGGCTTGTCAAAAGCGGAACGCTCCGCCCCGAAGACACCCTGGGCGACGATACCCTGAATGACCTTGCGACCCACGCAACCGGCCTTCAAGACGCGCTCCACGACCCCGCCTTCCGCGCCATCGTCAACGCCGATGTCACCCAACCGCAACCGCTGGATCGCGTGATCGAGGCAAGCCTCAACCTACCCCGCGTGACTCCGCCCAATTACGCCAACATCAACGCCATCCTCCTCGCCCGCGCCTGCGAGCGCGCAACCGAACGGCCCTTCTCAGACCTTCTGCCTGATTGCGACGGCCTCACGTTCCCAGCCGATGGACGTATCCCCGCACCATCGCCGGGCGGCGTTCGACGGGGCCGGGCGGACGGCAGGATCGAATACGGCGACACCCTCTTCGACGCCTCCCGCTACAACCCGTCCTGGGCGGGGCACTCGGGCACAGGCACCCTCCGCGTCGGCGCCATTCCCGCCTTCTGCGACATTATCGTCGCCGCCATCGCCCGCGAAACCCCGCGGCAAGACAGCGGCTACCAAAACCTCGCGCGTTTCGAAAACGGCTGGGTCTGCCACGCCGGAGACGTCCCCGGCGCTTCCGCCTGGGCGGGCCACCATCCGTCCACCAACCGCACTGTCTTCGCCGCCACCGGCCTGTGTTGGAGCAAATCCCTCGGCAATCCCGCCGAAGCCATCGCCAAGGCATCCCTCAAATGATCCGCGCCCTTCTGACCCTCGTCGCCCTCACCCTGGCGACCGCGACCCAAGCCCAACTCCGCAGCGACCTGGAGCAAATCCTAGCCGACAGCACGATCCCTTCGATGGCCTACGCCCTGATCGAAGATGGCGAGATCAGCGAGATCGACGTCCTCGGCGACGCGCCCCGCGACGCCCTTTACCGCGCCGGATCGATCTCCAAATCCGTTACCTCCGCGATGATCCTGTCGCTGGTGGAGGACGGCGTACTCGACCTTGACGCGTCCTTCGCTGACGCCATCCCGGACGCCGACCTGACCAACGACCACCCGTCGCCCATCCGCCTTGTCGACCTGATCGAGCAAACCAGTGGCCTCCCCGGCACCTCCTACGCTGACTATGCCGACCAGCCCACCGACCTCCCTGCACTGGATGTGGCCCTCAGTCGCAAACTCACAACCCGTTGGGAACCTGGCAAATTCTTCTCCTATGCCAACGTCAACCACACCCTCGCCGCCGCCATGGCCGAAGCCGCAACTGGCGAGACCATAGACACCCTTGTCGCCAACCGCGTCTTCGAACCGCTCGGCATGACCGACGCCACCTTCGATCGCGCAACCACCAAGGATCGGCTTGTCCCCAGCGTAGATACCTCGGGCGCCCCGCTGGACTACTGGGACCTTGAGGTCCGCCCGTCCGGAGCCCTCATCGGCACCATCGACGATCTCGCCGCTTTCACACGCTTCATCGCAACAGACACCACCATCGTCCCCCGCATGCGGTCGCCCAAAGCGGCGCTCGTCGCCCAACAGGGCTTCCCGTTCATCTACGGCGCCGGGCTGTTCGCGTTCATCGAAAACGAAAGCGTCTACTATGGCCACTGGGGCCGGATCGACGGGTTCCAGGCCGTCATGGGGACCAACCCCGAAACACGCTCCGGCTTCGTCCTCCTCGCCAACGGCGCCGACCGCCAGGCCTTCGGCGCTGCCCGAGCCCGCATCGCACAAACCATCGACGGCGCCCCCGCCGCTGTTCAACCACTCGACCCCGCATTCGAAGGCGACATCGAGGGCTGGTGGCTGCCGTTCACCGAGGACAACGTGAAACGCGCATGGATCAGCGAACTTCTCGGGCTCGTCCACGTTCAAACCGATGGCGGAGGCCTGCGCCTGACCCCCGGGGTCACGCCTTGGGCCTCCCAAAACGTGTCGCGCCTCGACGCGTCCAGCTTTGCTCTCCCCGGTTTCCCAGTCGCCACACACGTCTTCGCATCCGACGCGCGCGGCACCCCGTTCATGCTGGGCCATGGTCAAGCGTCATTCCGCAAGATCTCACCCGCGGCGGCCTACGCCCGCGTCGTTGGCCTTGCCGCGTTCTTCGTTACACTCATCGTTTCAATGGTGATGGGCCTCGTCGCACTGATGCGCCGCCGTGCTGCAAGCCCGATCTGGTTGGCCATTGGCACGGCCTCGATATTCGCCCTGTCCCTGCACTACCTGCATGTACAGTGGGGCATGCTGTCGTCACACTACGCCGCCCTCGCCGTGCCGGGAACGCGATCCGTCATGCTCTTGATGCTGAGCGTCGCCTGGCCCCTGTTCGCACTGATCGCCGTTTACCTGATCTTTCAGCGATGGAGCGACCTCGGATGGATGACAAGGGGCTCCGCGCTATTCGCCGTCACATCGCATGCTACGGCTGTAGCTTTCCTTACGACCTTTGGGTTCATCCCGCTGGTGACATGGGTATAGGCACGGAATGCAAGCTATTCGAGGCCCCTGTGCTGTTGATGCGCCCCCTCCGGACACCCGGTATTTAAGACCGAGCGGAGATATAGTGATTGACATGATTGCTTCCCGTTTTTCATAAATATCCAACATTTTTGATCTTGTGGAACACTTGCGATGTTCGCCATCAAGAAGTCCGATGAGACGATTGTCGAGTTGCTGGCCTCAGCATTGCGGCGGGACATCGCATTTGGAGCACTTCTTCCCGACCAGAAGCTAAAGATCGAAGAGCTTCGCAAACGCTACGGTGGCTCAAACCACTCAATGCGTGAAACGCTCCGGATTTTGTCGACTGAGGGTCTGGTGGAAGCGACGGCGCAGCGCGGTTTCCGGGTCACCTCTGCTACTGAAGACGACCTTCGCGACATTCTGTTGGTTCGCATCGAGATCGAACGGGTCGCACTCGCCCGAGCGATCGCGGCGGGTGACGTGACTTGGGAAGGCCGCGTGATTGCCGCGCATCACGCGCTTCGAAAGGCCGAGGATGCAGTCGCGGAAGCACCGGACGATCTAACGGCGCTGGAATGGGACGAAGCATGTCGTGCCTTTTCTCATGCGCTGATCGAGGCCTGCGACAGCCCACGCCTGATCGACCTGCATGGCAAGTTATTCGACCAAAGCAGACGATTCCGGCTGGCGCAGCTTCGCGAAAACACACTGGATTGGAAGGCGCGAAGGGTCCGCCAGCAGGCTCTTGTGGAAGCTGTTCTTGCCAAGGATACGACCGAAGCAAGCTCGTTGTTGCAGGAAGATATCCAAGCAGAACTCAAGACGAATGATCCATAGGGAGGAGAGATCATGACAACACTAAATCGCCGTAAGGCGCTGGCCCTCGTGGGCGGGACAATCGCGGCAAGCGGGCTTGCTGCCCCGGCACTGGCCATGAACAAGAAGGTCAAGGTCGGCGCCCTGCGCTTTACCTCCCATTCGGGAAACTTTGTTGCTTTCGAGCGGGGGTACTTCGCCGACGCGGGCCTCGACGTTGAGTTTGAGTTCTTTCAGGCTGCACAACCCATGGCGGTGGCCATCGCCTCGGGCGATGTGGATTATGCCGTGACGGCCATGTCGGGCGGGCTAATCAGCCTCGCTGACAAGGGCGCGATCAAGGTCATTGGCGGCGCGTTGAGCGAAGAACCCGGGATCGACGGTCAGAAATTCCTGGCCTCCGACGCGGCCTTTCAGGCCGGTGTGAAGACGCCCAAGGACCTCGCGGGCAAAAAGTTCGCGGTCACGCAGGCGGGCTCGTCCTTCCACTACATGGGTTCGAAAATGGCGCAGGCTGAAGGCATCGAGATGTCCTTCACTCCGCTGCAAAAGGTTGGCGCCATTATCGGCGCGATGAAGTCCGGTCAGGTCGACGGCTGGTCTATCGTGCCACACATCGCGAAACCTCTGGCGGGGTCCGGCGCGGTGCACATCATTGGCAACGTGGCGGACTATATCCCCGACTATCAGGTGACCACGGTCTTTACCTCGGCCAAAAACGCAGCCGACGAGCGTGGTTTGACTGAAAGCTTCCTCGCGGGCTTCTCGAAGGGGGTCGAAGACTACGCGGCGGCGATGATTGACGGAACAGCCGATCAGGACGCAATGGTCGATCTGATCCACAAATACGTTTACACCGACCGTCCGCGCGAGAAGGCAGCACCTTCAATCATTAACGGCACCATGCGACTGAACACAGGTGCGGCTCTGAATATTGCCTCTCTGCAAGACCAGTTGTCCTGGTTCCAGTCCGAAGACCTTGTCGATGGCGAAATCACCATCGACCAGATCGTCGATCAGTCTTACGTCGAAATTCTCGGCTCGTAAGTTCCCTGGCCGGGGCCGGTTTCGGCCGGCCCTGCTGGATGGCGTTAATGGACATTTTGCTCGACGGCATAAGCCACTCGTACGATGACTTCGAGGTCATGCGGGACATCTCGCTGGACATCTCCAGCGGTGAGATTGTCTGCATTGTCGGGCCATCCGGATGCGGGAAGTCTACGCTTCTGCGGTTCATCGGCGGGCTTGAGCGACCGTCGACGGGTCGGGTGTTGCAACTCGGTGAGCCGCCTGAAGGCTGTTTGAATCCGCTGACCTACATTTTCCAGGACTTTGCGCTGCTTCCTTGGCGCAACGTCTCTGGCAACGTGTCACTGGTGCTGGAAGACCACGGCATCAAAGGCGCAGCGGCACGGGAAATCATTGATGACGTCTTGGCGCGCACAAAGCTTTCGGACTTTGCAAAAGCGCTGCCGAAGCAACTGTCTGGGGGGATGAAACAGCGTGTGGCCATCGCTCGCGCACTCGCCGTCAACCCGGCCGTTATGCTGATGGACGAGCCGCTGTCAGCGCTCGATGCGCAGACCCGGGAATTGCTGATGGATGACCTCGTGGACCTGTGGACCCGGCAGCCCTTCACGGCGGTCTATGTGACCCACAACCTGGCGGAGGCCGTACGGCTCGGCCACCGGATCGTGGTCCTCTCGCGCCGTCCTGGGCAAATTCGAGAGATTGTTCAGATAGACAAGTCGCTTGGTGCACGCGAATTCGGCGACGCCGATCTGGAGATTGCGCAGAAACACTTGTGGCGGCTCATGCGGGATGAGGCGCGCGCCGCAGATGCCGAGTTGATCAATGTCTGATGTTGCCGGTGCCTCTTCGGAAATCGCGCAGCCAAAAGTGGCGGCAGGGAACGACGCGAACGCGGTTGCGTTTCGCGGCGGCGGCTTCACCCCCCGCTCACGGCCATGGGTTGGCTTCGCCGTCTTTGTCGTGCTGATCCTGCTGGCAGAATGGGGAACATGGTCGGGCTGGATTTCGGCGCTGACTCTCCCGCGCCCAACGGACGTTTTGGCGACCTTCAGGGAGCTTTACGACAGCGGACTTCTGTTCAAGCATCTCGGCCCATCTCTGTCGCGTCTCTGCGTCGGCGCGATTATCGGCGTGAGCATTGGGATCAGCGTTGGCGTGTTGATCGGGCTCTTTTCCTACATCCGCTCCGGGCTCGTGCCTGTCGTGGCGGCGATCTTCCCGATTCCCAAGATCGCCCTATTGCCGCTCTTTGTCATATGGTTCGGCATTGGCGAGGGCTCGAAATACGCGCTCATCGCCTTTGGCACCTTCACGCCCACGGTGGTGGCGACATATGGCGCGGTCGATAACGTGGATCGCACGTTGATCCGCATGGGGCAAAGCTTTGGCCTGTCTTGGTGGTCAATCATCCGCAAGATCGTCCTGCCCGGCGCAATGCCCGGGATTCTTTCCGGTCTGCGCATCAGTCTGGCGATTGCTATCATCCTGCTCGTCGCGGCCGAGATGCTTGGCGCCGAGTACGGTATTGGCGCGTATATCCTGGAGGCCGGATCGCTGTACGACCTCGAGCGCCTGTTTGCGGGCGTGGTCATTCTGTCGTTGCTTGGCGTGATCGTGAGTGCGCTCATTGGCCTTGTCGAACGACACTTGCTTGGCTGGAGAACCTGAGAACCAGACTCTGCCCGAGAGGAGTTGAGGCTGGCCAGGCGATGTCCCAGCCAGCCCCATTTTGTGTCACGCGTCTTCCTGAGTGCGCTTTTCGAGGGTGACATCAAGTGTGAGTCTCTCGCCCCCGCGGAACACTTCGATTGATGTGGTCTCGCCGGAAGGATTGGTGGCAACGCTCCTCGTCAGATCACGCAGTTCCGTGATCTCGGTGCCGCCGAAGGTGAGAATCACATCGCCAACTTCAAGCCCTGCGGCTTCAGCAGGACTGTCCTGGATGACGTCTTCGATCATGACGCCGTCGCCTGCGCTTAGGCCAAGAACGTGGGCGACCTCTTCGGTGACGGGCTTGATTTGAACGCCAAGCCAGCTTCGGTCGATTTCACCGTCGTCCTTAAGGTCCTGAACAATTTCCGTGACGAGATCGGCCGGCACCGAAAAGCCGATGCCAACCGACCCGCCGTCGGGGGAGTAGATGGCCGTGTTCACGCCGACGACTTCGCCGTCCATGTTGAACAGCGGTCCGCCGGAGTTCCCGCGGTTGATGGCGGCGTCCGTCTGAAGGAAGTCGTCAAACGGGCCAGAGTTGATGTTGCGCGATTTGGCCGAGATGATGCCGGACGTCACCGTGCCGCCTAGCCCGAAGGGGCTGCCGACGGCGATGACTTCCTCGCCGACCTGGAGGTCTTCGGACGAGCCGAAGGGCACCATCGGGTGGTCCTGGCCCTCAATGTCCAGAAGCGCGATGTCGGTAAGGGGATCCGAGCCGACGACGGTGGCGTCCACTTCTTCGCCGGTGTCGAAGGTCACGGTCACCGAGGCAGCGGCGTTGATCACGTGGTGATTGGTCACGATCAGGCCGTCTTCCGAGATGATGAAGCGGGACCCGACGCCCTGGCGCGGCGAGGGGCTGCGTCGCGGCGTGAATTGATCCCCAAAGCGCTCCATGAACTCTTCGAAGCGTGGGTCGCTGAACGGGCTGGCGTCTGCATTGGCGGGCCTGGCAGTTGCCGTGGTTTTGACGAAGACGACGGCTGGGCTGACCTCGGCCACGAGGTCGACATAGCCATTGCCTGCGGTGGCCGATGTGCCTGACAACAATGCGGCCAGACCGGCGGCCGTCGTCAGTTTCGTTGCGGAAGATACAGATTTCATGGTGTCTCCATTTCTGCGATCAGTGGAAACTTAAGCGGGCAATCTGAGCCGTGGTTGCCGGGAAGTTTAAAACTTCTTGAGGTTGCGTGTCGCTACAGGACCGGGCCGATCGTGGCGACGACATTGTTCCAGATGCGCCGGTGACGTGGCCATGCGAGCACCTCGGGAAGTGCGACCGGGACGCTTTGTTCAACATATGCAAGCTGGCGCTGATACACCTGATCCGTCGTCGCGGCGTCCTGCAGAAGGATGTTGTTCTCGTAGTTCAGATCAAAGCTGCGAATATCGAGGTTGGACGAACCGACGAGTGTCACGAGACCGTCAATGGTCAGTGTCTTGGCGTGCAAGAGGCCGCCCTTGTATTCATGGATCTCACAGCCCGCTGACAGAAGCCTGCGGTAGTAGCTCCGGCTCGCAGCGGCGACGATCCAACTGTCGTTCACCTTTGGGAAGACCAGCACAACTCTAACGCCACGATGCGCCGCAGCGCAGAGCGCTTCGAGGACGGTCGCATCGGGCACGAAGTAGGGCGTCGACAGCGTCAGCTTGGTCTGCGCATTCGAGATCAGCGTGGCGAAAAGCTGGGGCGTCGCGCCGCGCCGTTCTGTCGGGCCATCGCCGATCACCTGTGCAGGAAAGCCATTGTTGTGGGCGGGTGCCGGGGCGATGTCAAAGCTCTCAAGGCTGTCGCCGGTCGCCTGGATCCAGTCGCTGACAAAAAGGAGCTGGTTCTGGGTCACGACGGGGCCTTCAAAGCGCAGCATGATGTCGACCCAGGGCGCGTACTTGGCTTTGATCAGAAACTCCGGATCGCTTGAGTTCCGGCTGCCGCAATAGGTAATCCGCCCGTCGATGACCGTGATCTTGCGGTGATTGCGCAGATCGATCCGGCTCGTCAGCAGGGTCCGGATCGGGTTGTTAAGGGGCAAGGCCACGGCCAGCTTCACGCCCGCGGCCTCCATCCGGTTCCACAGCGGCGACCCGATCATCGCGCGAGAGCCGAGGCCGTCGGCCATGGCGCGGCAAATGACGCCCCGTTCGGCGGCGCGGATCAGCGCCTCGGCAACGTCGGTGCCGGTCGTGTCGGTGAGCCAAATGTAATAAAGGACATGCACGTGATCGGTCGCGGCATCGATATCCGCGATCAATCGCGTCGTCGTATCCGACGCATCTGCCATCAGCGTAGCTTTGTTCCCGGCCGCCGGTTGAAATCCATTGATTGAGGCCGCGTAACGAAACGCCGGTTGATACGTGGGCGCGATCTGGTCAATTGCGCCGGGAGTCCCGAAGAAGGAGGCAGCCCCCTTTCTGATTTCCTCAAACGCCGCCTTGTGGCGCTTGTCCGCGCGATGCCCGAGGTCAACCTCGCCGAACAAGAAATACACAGCGCTGCCAAAGTAGGGCAACGCGTTTAACACAATGAACCAGGCAAGACGGGCCGGGGGCGAAAGATCGTCTCTTAGCAGAATGCGAAGGGTGAAACTGAGAACGATAAGCAGATGAGCGAAGAGAAGGACGTACGTCATGTTGCGCCGACAATCTCAAAATCCATGACGACCGGCAAATGATCCGACGCCCGCTGCGCCAATTCAGAGCGGTGCACGTTGGTCTGCACAACGCGGATGCCTGCGTTCACGATGAACCGATCCAGCGCGCCGACGGGGCGCGACGCGTGATAGCTGGGACCGGGGGTCACAAGGGTGAGATCCGAACTCAGCTCGAATTTCGCGTCATTCCATTCGTTGAAGTCCCCCGCAATGATGGTCGGGTGGGCGACCTCGCGACAGCCGGACATGAGCTGGGCCATTTGCCGCCGCCGTGTCCCAGGTGTCAGGCCAAGATGCGTACCGATGACCTCCAGTCCATGGGCTTCAAGCACGACGCGGATAGCTCCGCGTGGGTCGATGTGAGGCAGAGCAATGCGTTCGGCCATCTGGATCGGCGATTTGGTCAGGACCATGTTGCCGTGCCAGCCATGACTGTCGGAGCGGATAGAGACGTCGGCCAAGGCCAGCCCAAGGTCACGCTCCAGCCGGTCAAGGGGCAGGACACCGGCCCGAGAGCCATAGCGCCGGTCGGCCTCTTGCAGGACGACGATGTCGGCGTCGATTTCGGCCAGCACATCAAGGATCCGCTCGGGATCTCGGCGCCAGTCGAGCCCCACGGCTTTGCGGATGTTGTAGCTGGTGACCCGCACCTTTCGCCCCGTCGCTCGTCCACCGCCTTTTCTTAGGCGCATTCCCATTGGCACGCCACTGGATGCAGGAAAGTTGCGCCCTGCCTGACCTCCCTGTGCAGGCAGGACGCGCCCTCCGTAAGTGATGGCCAACCAACCTGGAGGAATCACACGGGCAGGATTGTTGGGTGGCCTGCCTCATGCGGGTTGGCGAGGCGCGACCTAGCCAGTTGGTCTGTCGCCCGCCTTACGCGAAGTTCAGGAAATCTTGAGGCTTGGAAACTGCAAGCGGGTCGACAGGCCGGGCCGCTTTGGCTGCAGCAAGAACTCGGCATTGTGCGCATCCGCAATTGCCTGGACAAGGGCCAGTCCAAGGCCGTGCCCCGGCAGGGATTGTGCGGCGTCACCGCGCTTGAAGGGCTCGCGCACCTTTTCCAGCTCTGCCTCGGACAGGCCGGGACCGTTGTCTTGCACCGCGATGCCTGTCCCGCGCTCTGACGTGTCGATCACAACGTCGATCTGCGCGCGCGATCCTGCGTGGATGCAGGCGTTTTGTATCAGGTTTACAAGCGCTTGTTCTACCATACCCCGATCCGCGCGCACCAAGGCAGGCCCCCCGGTTATCGCGATCGTATGCCCTTTCTCTTCTGCCAGCGGCGCCAGAAAATCGGCGGCCTTTTGGGCAACTTCCACAAGGTCGACGCGCTCAAGATTCAGGTTTGCCGACTGGATGCGGGACAGGCGCAGCACCGTCTCGAACAGGGTGTTCAGCTTGTCCGTTTCATCAAGCGCGCGATCAATCTCGGGCCGGGGGTCGCGCCCGTCGCCCAGGGCTTGGGCGGCGTCGTGCATGGCGATCTGGGCATGCGACAGCGGTGTCTTCAGATCATGCGCGATGGCCGAGGCGGTGGCTTTCATGCCGCCCATGAGCCGCTCCAGCTTCGACAGATTGGCGTTCATCCGAACGGACACCCGGTCAATCTGATCGTTTCGCGGGCCGACGGGCAGGCGCTGATCCAGATCACCTTCCGCAAAGCCGCGCAGGCCCGCGTCGATCTTGTCGAGGCGCATCTGCGCGCTTCGGCTGGCCCACAGGCCAAGGGCGAGGATCGAGGCCATCAAGAGCACGCCGAACCCAACCGCCGAGATGATCAGGCGTTGCACCGCGTTCCGCACCAAAGCGTCATCGCGGCCGACGACGAGGGTGAGCGTGTCGATGCGATCCACAAACAGGACAAAGCGGCCATTGATGGCACCCGCGCGCACGACGCCCATTGGGCGGCGGTCGATGCCGATGAACTCGGGCCGGGCGGGGAGGTCTCCGGCAAGCCTGAGGCTTTGGGCGTTGAACAACCCGTAGGCCCGGTCGGCGGCCTGATCGGTTTGCGCCATGTTCTCGATCGCGCGGGCCAGCCCGGCCTGACCCTGGCGCGCATAGATTTGCCGCAGCAGGTCGCCTTCGACTTCGGCCAGGCGGGCGAGGTCGGCGCGAAGGGTGTTCTCGACGGATTTGATCAGGACAAACGACGCGGCGGAGTACAGCACGACAAACACCAGAACCATCCGGATTGCGGCGCGGAACGGCTCACTTCGGGCCAGACTACCGAGGCGCACGGATCACGTAGCCCATGTTGCGCAGCGTGTGCAGCAGTTTGACGTCGAAGGGCGCATCGATCTTTTGGCGCAACTTGCTGATATGGGTTTCGACCACCGTCGTTCCGGGATCGAACGAAAAGTCCCACACGCGTTCGAGGATCAGCGTCCGGCTGATCACGCGTTCGGCGTTTTCCATCAGCAATTGCAGCAGTGCGAACTCTTTGCCCAGGAGGTCGATCGTCTGGCCCTGGCGATGCGCGGTGCGCCGCAGAAGGTCAAGGCTGAGATCGTGGACCTCCAGCACCGTCTTTTCCTGCGTAGCGGACGGGCGTCGTGACAGGGCTTCGATGCGTGCCAACAGCTCGGAGATGTGGAACGGTTTGACCATGTAGTCATCGCCGCCCGCCTTGAGCCCGTCGACCTTGTCTTCAACATCCGACATGGCGGTGAGGAAAATGACCGGCATCTCCCGACCCGCTGCGCGCAAGGCCTTAACCAGCGACAGCCCGTCCATGCCCGGCATCATCCGATCCAGCACGGCAAGATCGACCTCGTTGTAAAGGCAGTGGGTTAGGGCATCACGGCCGTCCGAGACCCAGTCCACAAAATGACCATTCTCGGCCAAACCGCGCTTCACGTAGTCGGCAGAGGTCGTATCATCTTCGGCCAGCAGAATTTTCATGGCCGCAACGTAGTCATGAATTTGAAAAGTGCGAGGGATGGGCCACGAGCGACATACCTTTACTGCGATTGTAACGGCGAAATACGCAGCGCAATATGCGGTATGGTCGAAGACGCCGAAAACATCTCAAGGAAAATTCGCCTACGGCAACTGCGATGCTTCGTGACGGTGGCTCGCCTCAAAAGCTTTGTGGCAGCAGCAAAGGCACTTGGCCTGACGCAGCCCTCGGTCAGCCGGAGTGTCCGGGAACTTGAAGATCTTCTAGGTCGCCCGCTGTTTGACCGCGCGACGCGGGGTGCCGAGTTGACCGAACAGGGGCGCGATTTTTTTCCCACGGCTGAGGCGAGCCTCGCACAGATTCACCTGGGCACTCGGGCCGTTCTGGGACAGTTGGAGGGTCAGCAAACGGTGCAGATCGGGGCGCTGCCCAACGTGTGTTCCCAGTTCTTGCCAGAACTGATTGCCAGTTTCAAAACCGAGGTTCCCAATGTCCGGGTGGTCATCACTCCGGGGGGCAACAAGGAGTTGTTGAGCGCTTTGCGGCAAGGGGAGCGTGACTTTGTGATAGGTCGGCTCTCGACAAGTTCTGACATGCGGGGCCTCGTGTTTGAGGCGTTATATGACGAGCCGCTGGTTTTTGTTGTCCGTAACGGGCATCCACTGGCCAAACGGGCGCCCTCTGTTCAAGCCATAACCGATTTTCCACTGGTGCTGCCGCCGGAAGGTACGATCATCCGGCAAGAGATCGACCGCTACTTTACGCAACACGGGGTCACGCGCGTTCCTGATCTGATTGAAACGATCTCGTCAGATTTCCAGCGCGCCTACACCGCGTCTACGGACAGCGTGACAGTGATCCCCCGAGGCGTTGTACAAGCTGACTTGGCGGACGGGTCCTTCGTCCAGCTAACGCATGGAGAAGAAGAGCTTCGAGGTCCGGTTGGGCTGACGTTGAACCCAGAGCAACGGCCTGGCGGGGCAGTCGAGATGCTGCTTCAGCGGATTAGGCGGCATGCATTAAGTACCTGATGCCGCAAGTACCTGATGCCGCTGTCTCGGCAGTTGACCGCAGAGTTCACGAACCTCTGGAGAACCAAAGCGCGCCGTCTGGAGGGTCTGGTTGGCGCCAAGCTGGCCCAAGTAAACCGGTCGCTGATGCCGAGCCTGATGGTGTCGCGGACATGGCAGCGATCTAGCTATTCAGCGTCATCAGCCTCGCCCAACAGCCAGTCGCGGAAACAGGCGATCTTCGGATCATCCTGCCGGTCATTGGGCGACAGCAAGTAATACGCGAACACGAGTTGGGTGCTGAGCTGGGCGTTGAAAGGACGCACAAGCCGACCCGCCGCAAGGTGGTCCGCCGCCATCCGATCCCCGACCAGCGCGATCCCTTCGCCATCCAAAGCGGCACGGACGGCCATCTCTTCTTTGGTGAAACGCGGCCCCTTGTAAGGGTCCACATCGGTCGCCCCAGCGGCCAGAAGCCAGGTACGCCAACTCCCCTCCGCCTCTTTCCAATCCACATGCAACAGGGTGTGGTGCTCAAGATCAGCCGGAGATCGCAACGCCGGTTCGCGTTCAAGGAACGCCGGGCTGCACACCGGCGTCGCCCGCATGTCGAACAGCCGTTGACTGGCGACGTCTGAATACCCGCCCGGCCCGTATCGAATGGCCACATCCGCCTCGCCACTCGCTATGTCCACCAGCCTGTCGGTCCCGTCGATGCGTAGCTCGATATCCGGGTGCTGTCTGCGAAACCTGTCCAGACGCGGCACCAGCCACAGCGACCCAAATCCCGGACTCACACTGATCTTCAGCAGCCGCTGGTCCTTGCGAGCCTGCATGCGCTCAGCCCCCTGAGCCAAACGATCAAGCCCGTCCGTCAGAAGCGGCAACGCCGCGTCGCCTGCCTCCGTCAGGCGCAGGGCGCGCGTGAGACGCTCGAACAAGGGCGCGCCAAGCCAGTCTTCCAACGCTTTGACCTGATGACTGATCGCCCCCGGTGTGACGCCGAGTTCATCGGCGGCCCGGGCAAAACTCAGATGCCGCGCGGCGGCCTCAAACGCTCGAAGGGCGCGCAGAGGAGGGAGCGTTCGTCGCATCACATAGATGAGGAAACCTAATGCCACATGTGAAATCAATTCTTTTGTGAGCCACGTCATGGATCAGTATTTCTCGTCCAATGGCACCCGGGCAAACTCGATCAGATTATACGATAGGCGTGCTCCTCCTCATCGCGTCCGCCGTCGCCTTCAGCTCCACAGGCATTTTCACGAAAGGCGTCCAGGCAGCGGCTTGGGCGGTCATCTTCTGGAGGGCTGCGTTCGCGACCCTGGCCACAACAGCATGGGCCGCATCGCGCTTGCGGAGAGAGTTCATCGAAATGGGCTGGTCAGGGCTTGCCGTGGGAGTGGTGGGCGCAGCCGGAACGGCCGCGCTGATCCCCGCGTTCAAACTGACGGACATCGCCAATGTCGCCCTCATCTACGCCGCCGCGCCGTTTCTCGCGTCCCTGCTGGCATGGCTCACCATCGGAGAGCGTGTCTCAAAGCGCACGGCACTCGGCGCGGCGGGCGCCTTGCTCGGCGTCGTGGTGATCGTTTCGGGCTCTATCGGCAGCGTGAACCTGATCGGGGACGGCCTCGCGCTTTTCATGACGCTTGTGATGGCCACGATCATGGTCATCTACCGCGCACGACCGAACACTCCAAGCGCAGGGCCGTCCGTGCTGCAATCCCTCCTGCTGCTCCCCCTCGCTTTGGTGTTCGGAAGCCCGTTTCAGATTGCCCCATTGGAGATCGCAGTCCTCGCGGCATTCGGCATCACACACGCAATCGCATCCGTCACTTTGGCAGAGGGTGCAAAGCGCGTGCCATCCGGACAGACCGCACTTTTGGGTGCTTTGGAAACCCCGCTGGCGCCGATCCTGGCGTTTCTCATTCTGTCCGAACTACCGTCAGTGCCCACGCTCCTGGGTGGCGGCGTTGTCTTCACGGCTGTCCTCTTGTCGATACGCGAGCAGCCCGAGCAGGCTACGCCCGGACGATCCGATAATTGAAGTCGGCGTTTCCAACCGCGCCCCACATGCGAAGCCAGAACGGCATCAGGCCTTCCATCCCACGCGCGGCGGCGAGTGGCCCCAGATCAACCGGATCCGTCCAGCCAAACTCCGCAAGCATCGCGACAACGTCCTTTTTGGCATCGTCGTCATCACCGCAAAGGAACACGTCGTGCTCTCCCTGGACACGGGATGGATCGACCATGATCTGATGGTTCATAGTGTTGAGCGTCTTGACCACCCGCGCGCTCGGCAATCGCGCTTGAAGCGCCTCTCCCGCCGAATTCGTGTTGGACAGTTCCGGCACCAAAGTCGGCGGCATCCCCTTCGAGCCGTCCAGCGGGTTGGTCACATCAATGACCGTCTTACCCGCAACGGCAGCGTCCGTCACCGCATCGGCCACCTCGACGATATTCGCCCCGTTGACCGCAAAGATCACGCGATCCGCCCAGGCCGCTACGTCGGAAAAGGCACCTTGCCCCGCGTGTTCGCCATTGGCGTCCGCCCAAGCCACTGCCTTTTCGTTGCCGTCGGCCCGCGCCCCCATCCGGACTTCGTGACCAAGCGATGCCAGTTTGGTTGCAAGCGTGTGGCCAACAATCCCGGTTCCAAGAACTGCGTATTTCATTGTCTCATCCTCCGCTTGGAACGCCCCGACCGTGGCCGGGGCGTCGGGTTCAGGCTGCTTCCATGTGTTTGGTTTTCAGCTTCAGCATGTCCTCCATGCCGAGGTTCGTGAAGAGCCCCTCGGTCACCTGCGCCAGATGGTCGTTGTACGCCTTCATCGGCTCCGCCATGCCGATCCGGTCCACTTCGGTCCGGAATGGGCGCGACCCAGGGGCTGTCGCGACGACCTCGACCACCGCATCCGCGACAAGCTGCGGGTTCTGCTCCGGATTGGCAGCCAGGAAGCCTTCGAACCCTTCGAGCGTCGCCTTCGGCGCGCCGGCCATATCGCCATAGCTCGCGTCGCGATCCCGCGACGTCGGCTGCATCAGGTTGTCGATGAATCGCGTCGGAAACCCGCCTGGTTCGACCATCGCAACATCGACGCCGAACGCGCTCAGCTCTGCGCGATAGTTCTCGCTCATCGCCTCAAGCGCCCACTTGCTGGCGTTGTAGGGCCCGTAAAACGGCAACGCCACGCGGCCCAGAAGGCTTGAGATATTCAGAACCAGCCCCTCACCGCGCGACCTCATCCCTGGCAAGACAGCCCGGATCATCCGCTGTACGCCGAAGACGTTGATTTCAAACAACCGGCGGAAGTCGTCGGGCGAAAAGTTCTCTTGCAGCCCATGGGCGCCCACACCGGCGTTGTTGATCAGCGTATCGACCTGCCCGAGGATCTGTGTCGCCTTGGCCACGCCCGCCTCGACCGAGGCATCGTCGGTCACGTCGATCTCGACAACCTCGACCCCCATGTCCTTGAACTCCGCCGCAGCCGCCGCGTTGCGGCCCGAGATATCGCGCATCGAGCCGACGACACGATGACCTGCCGCGACGAGATCGGTCACGATCAGTTTGCCAAATCCGCTGCTTGCTCCAGTGATCAGAATGTTCATTGCCTTGCTCCAATTTCGGTGCCCAAACATCTTGGGCTGTTGTGATGAGCGTGAGATACGCCTTGCATAGATTTCAGAACAGACGGATAAATTTGAACTCATGGTTCAAGATATCAGAACGCTCGGCCTACAGGCCCTTCTCAGCTTTCACACCGTCGCGCGCCTCGGCGGCATCAGCGCGGCGGCAGAGCACCTGAGGGTCGCGAAGTCTGGTGTCAGCCGACATGTCGCGCAGATTGAGGCGCATTTCGGCGTGCGTCTGCTAGAGCGTGGCGCACGCTCTGTCCGTCTGACCCCGGTTGGGCGTCGGCTGGACGACCGCATCCGCTCGATCCTTGCCGAGGTCGATTTGCTGCAAGACATCGTGCGTGAAGAAAGTGTGGAAGTGTCCGGTCAGGTCACGATAGCGGCGACGCCGGAATTCGGCAGCCTGATCGCGACCGAGCTCTTCCCGGAACTTCGCAAAAGGCACCCGAACCTTACGCTCGTGATGCGCCCCGACTACGCCTTTGAGGACATGCAGGATCCAGGAACCGACATCGCGTTCCGCGTGGGCAAGATCAAGGACGACCGGCTTGTGGCCATCGAGTTGGGGGCGTTCTCCAGATGCGTCGTAGCGGCCCCGTCGCTCGTAAAGGAGTACGCGCTAAAGTCGCCTGCCGATCTGGCCAGATTGCCCTGCCTGACTTTTCGCGGTGATCGCCCCGGCGCAAGTTGGCGCTTCAATGACGAAATGGTCGACGTCACGGGCCCCATCGCGGTGCGGAGCTTTGGCATTCTGCTTCAATTGGCGCTTGAGGGGCACGGATTTGCCAATCTTCCGGATTTCATGACCGCAAGCGAACTGAAAAGCGGGCGGCTTGTGCATTGCCTCAGCGATTACCAAACGCCGACGTTCCCGGTTTACCTGTCGTTCAGACCGGGGGCTCGAAACATCGCGCGCGTGGGTGCCGTTATCGAAACGGCCCGCGAAGTTGTACCATCGGTGTTCTCGCGGTAGCGGTCCTTGCAGCTCGCCGTGAATGTGGTGGCAGAGGTAATCCGAAGGTCAAGGCGTTTTTTAGGGGTGCAAAAATGATAAATCCCCGTGAAATGCGACAATCTTGCTGTGGTTCACCCCTCGACCAAAGACCGCGTAAACCTATAACACCACTGAACGCCGATGATTCTGTTGTCGCGCGTTACGACTGTAATACAAGCGTCCGCCCGGAAGGAGCGATAGCCAGTGTCTCACGCAGAAGACCACGACGACGACACACGCCGTGACTTTCTCTTTTACGCAGCAGGCGGAACCGGGGCGATCATCGCTGCCGCCGCTGTGCGCGGCATGATCAATCAGATGGCCCCGTCGGCCGACGTTCAGGCGGCATCCACGATGCGCCAAGACGTGTCGGCGATTGAGCCGGGAACGCAGGTGACCGTGCTGTTCCAAGGTAAGCCCGTGTTCATCCGACGCCGTCTGCCTGAAGAGGTTGAGGCCGCGCGCTCTGTGGAGCTGTCCGAGCTGATCGACGTCGGCGCCGAAAACGCGAACCTGCCCGACGACGCTGAAGCGACCGACGAAAACCGCACGGTGCCCCCGCTCGAAGGCGAGGACACGGGCGAGTGGTTGGTCATGGTCGGCCTTTGCACGCACTTTGGCTGCGTGCCGCTTGGTGATGGCGCTGGCGACTACAACGGGTGGTTCTGCCCGTGTCACGGGTCTCACTACGACACCTCAGGCCGCATCCGCAAAGGTCCTGCCCCGCGCAACCTCGCAATTCCTTCGGCGAGCTTCGTCGAAGAAGAAGTCATTCTACTCGGATAAGAGAGGGAAAACGCATGTCCGGAATTCCTCACGACCATTACGAGCCGAACAGCAACGCTGAGAAGTGGCTGCATCGGCGTCTTCCGATCGTTGGTCTGCTGTACGACACGATCATGATCCCCACGCCGAAGAACCTGAACTGGATGTGGATCTGGGGGATCGTGCTGACCTTCACTCTGGTTCTGATGATCGTCACGGGCGTGATGCTGGTGATGCACTACACGCCGCACGTGGACATGGCGTTCGCGTCGGTCGAGAACATCATGCGCAACGTGAACGGCGGGCACATGATCCGATACCTGCACATGAACGGCGCCTCGCTGTTCTTCTTCGCGGTGTATCTGCACATCTTCCGCGGCCTTTACTACGGCTCGTACAAGGCGCCGCGTGAGATCACGTGGATCATCGGTATGCTCATCTACGTGCTGATGATGGCCACCGCGTTCATGGGCTACGTGCTACCATGGGGTCAGATGTCGTTCCACGGCACTGCCGTG
>JBCCXY010000011.1:0-46497 GCA_039190895.1 Pseudomonadota bacterium
CAGGATGATCGCGTAGGCGGAGGCATAGCCGGTGCGCCACTTCTCAAACGCCTCGCGCTTGAGGTTGATCGACGTCAGTTCGGTCACCGAGCCGGGCCCGCCGCCGGTCAGTTGGACCACAAGGTCGAACATCTTGAAGTTCTCGATCCCCCGGAACAGCACCGCCAGCATCAGGAACGGCAGGACCATCGGGATGGTGATCGTGAAGAACTGGCGCAGCTTGGAGGCGCGGTCGATCTCTGCCGCCTCATAGATGTAATCTGGGATACTTCGGAGCCCCGCGAGGCATATGAGCATCACGAATGGCGTCCACATCCACGTGTCCACGATCACGATGGACCAGGGCGCGAGATTCACCTGGCCCAGCATCTCGAAACTTGACGGGTCCTTCCCGGTGAAGAACGCGATGATGTAATTGAAGAGGCCGATCTGCGGCTGGTACAGGAACTTCCAGAAGTTCCCGACCACGGCGGGCGACAGCATCATGGGCAACACGATGATCGTCGTCCACAGGTCGTTGCCCTTAAATTTCTTGTTGATGAGCCAGGCCAGCGTGAACCCGATCAGGACCTGAAAGAATATCGTCCAGAACAGGAAATGCGCCGTCGCCTGCATGTTCAGCCAGATGTCGCTGTCTGTCAGGATACGCTCGTAATTGCGCAGGCCGATGAACTCCGGCTCTCGGTTCAGGCGGTTGGCGCGGTAGTTGGTAAAGCTCAGCCGGATCGTCCAGATCAGCGGGAAGATGTTGATCGCCAGCAGCAGGAAGATCGTGGGGGCGACGAATATCCAGGCGATGGCGCGGTCGGAAAGCCCCCGGATTTTGCGCGCAACTGGGGCGGGCGTTGCCGTGGCAACGCGATCGATTGTCCGGTCAGACATGGTGTCCTCGGCCTGTCGCTTGGAAGATGCGCCGGGGTCCAGCGACCCCGACGCGGGAGGGTGACGGGCGCGAGGGCGCCCGCCGGATCAGAGCTTGCCTTCGTCTTCGAAGACTTCCGTCCAATCCTCGATCAACTTGTCGAGCGCTTCCTGAGCCGTGCCCTGATCGGCCACGACGAAGTCATGCACGCGCTTTTGCATGGCGAGCAGAAGCTCGGCATAGGCCGGTTCCTGCCAGAAGTCCTGCACGCCATCCATGGCTTCCAGGAAGTCGCCCGCAAACGGCTGGCTGTCGACAAAGCCCGGGTCCTGCAGGACGGAGTTGTGGGCCGAATAGCCGCCAAGCTCCCACCATTTTGCCTGCACGTCGGGCTGGGCGAACCACTTGATGTACTCAAGTGCGGCGTCCTGCTTGTCGGAATAGCTGACGACCGAGATGCCCTGACCGCCCAGCGTGGACGCCGCGACGTTCTGCGGGGGGTTCACGAAGAAGTCGATCTTGTCGCCACCCGTCGCCGGGTCAGCATAGAGGCCCGGGAAGAAGGCGAACCAGTTCATCGCCATTGCCACCTGACCCGATTTGAACGCGTCGAGCGATTCACCCATGTAGGCGTTGGTGTAGCCCGGCGGTGTCGCCGTTTCGTACAGCTCCTTGTAGAACTCCAGCGCCTCGACCGCCTCGGGCGAGTTTACGGCGCCTTCCATCTGATATGTGCCCGGCTCCGTCTCGTACTTGAAACCCCAGGGGTACAGCGCCGAGGTCACGCCCATGGTGATCCCTTCCGAGCCACGCTCGGTAAAGATCGAGGCGCCGTAGACGGTCTGCCCGTCGATCTCACGGCCCTGGAAGAACTGGGCGATCTGCAGGAGTTCGCGCTGGGACTGCGGCTCGCGCAGGTCTTCGCCGGTGGCCTCCTTGTAGGCGGCTTGGATATCTTCGCGCTCGAACCAGTCCTTGCGGTAGAACCAGCCGTTCGCATCGCCCATCGCGGGCAGGGCATAGTAGTTCGGCTCCCCCTTCGGCCAGGTTGAATAGGCATAGACGGTCGCCGGGGCGAAATCGTCCATCGAGATGCCTTCGGCGTCGAAGAAATCGTTCAGTTGGACATAGTGCCCGTTCTCGGCCCCGCCGCCGATCCACTGGCTATCGCCGATCAGCAGGTCGCACAGTTTCCCGCCCGAGTTCAGCTCGTTCAGCATGCGGTCCGCAAAGTTGGGCCAGGGCACGAACTCAAAATTCATCGTGTGGCCGGACTGAGCTTCGAATTCCTTGGACAACTCGACCAGCGCATTCGCCGGGTCCCAAGCCGCCCAGCAGAGCGTCAGATCCTCAGCCGAAGCCGTCGATGCAGCGGTCGCAGTTGCAAGCGCAATCGCGCTGGCCGTGGCCAGTTTCGAATAAGACATTCATTCCTCCCTATCTCCGCCGCATATGTCGAATCACGGCCTGTCTCGATGCTAGATGAGTTACGCACCTCAAGTCCACGATTTTTGAGGTGCGTAACTCAAAAATCTGATTAATTCATTAAAAGCAGTAATTTATGAGGTGAGCTCTTGACGGAGGTGCTCAATGCAGACCACGAATGCAACGACGAAATCGATACCGGGACCCCCTTCGATGTACATTGCCATGAACCGATTTTCCGTCCGTGCCGAAAACGCCGAACCGTTCGAAGCGCTGTGGCTGGGGCGGGAGAGTCACTTGCACAAGATGGACGGGTTCGTCGCATTCCACATGCTGCGCGGGCCGGAAGAAGATGGGGTGATCCTGTACTCTTCGCACACGACCTGGGCGTCGGAAGACGCATTCCGCGACTGGACCCGAAGCGAAAGCTTCCGCGCGGCGCACAAGGACGCGGGCACCACGGCAAAGCTTCACGAGGGCCACCCGAAGTTTGAGGGCTTTTCTGTTATCCAGACTATCGACAGCGCGTCTTAGGGGCCGCTCATCGAGCTCTTGCAAGCTCGCCTCGCTAGCATTCCCGCGGCGTCACTGGCTCAGGCTGCGAAGAAGCGCGCGGCGGGCGGCGAATGCCTCGGGCAGGCGGGTTGCTTGGGTGGGGGCGAACAGGCCGTTGTAGTCGCCGACGAAAAGGATGCGCTGGTTCGACAAGCCCGACAGCCGCAGTGAGCGCGCAAAGCTGTGCCCCAGCCCCGACACGCGGAAGCCGGGCCGACCCGGCGCCGGCTCCAGGTACCCCTCAACCGCAAGCCGTGTCAGCGGCTCGCGCGGGCTCAAGAACCGTTCGGTGATCATACGCTCCGCGACGAACGCGCCGCTTGCAGGGTCGTATCTGCCAATGGCCTCCCCGAACCCGCCGTTCCGCAGCGAACTGCGACCACGTCCAGCGATGTCCAACCCGCCGATCCGGCTGCCCAGGCCTTGCCGGGTTGCTGTGCCCGACACCAGATCACGGTCGCTGCGCGGCGCCGCAAGGCGGCTTGCGATCACCTCGTTCCCGCGCCAGACACCAAGAACCGCCACGCGATCTCCGACCCGCGCACCGCCCGAACGCTCAAGTCGAACCGGTGTGCCGTTGACAACAAGGCGCCCGCCGGACGCTTCCGTCACCGTTCCAATTAGGGGGTAGTTCACCCGAACGCGCCGGGCCACCAGCGCATCCGCAGGCCCCGACGCCTCAACGGTCAGGCTGTCGCCGACCCGCAAACGCTCATCCGACAGCGGCCCGAACACGTCTTCAAATCGGGTGCCACGCCCGAACTCGACCCGGGAGCCCGCCAGGATGAGGCTGCCGAAATCCGTCAACACACCGACGATCCCGGTCCCACCAATGCCGCCTTCGCCCTCACGCTTTTCCTGCCCGAGGCCGGGCGTGGGAAACAGGACCGAGGCGGTGCCAAGAGCAAGCAGGGCGCGACGTGACAGCATGTTAGTTCCCACCCTTTTGTTCTTCATCAACCTCGTCTTCGGAATAGAAGAAAACCCCGAAGCGGAAGCGATGCGTGGCGTCGTCTTTCTGGCTGTCGCGCGCCTGATGGGCCCGCGCGTTGGCGTTGATTTTCAGGAGCGCCTCGACCCAGATCGCCCGAGTCTCGGCTTCGATCTGGTCGACGGACTCTCGCGTCAGCAGATCGTAAAACACGGCGCGTTCAAGGAACGGCGGCTTTTCGGCCAGCAGGTTGTCGACGGCGGCATTCATGTGATCGCCAAGGTTTAGCGAGAAGAAATGCAGCTTCTGATCCAGGTTCGCCGACCCGACGAGCGCCTGCGCATCCAGCGCGACCATCTCGCCATCCATCCGGACCACGCCCTGACGCAGCAACTCGTCCAGCACGGCGCGCGGGCGGATGTCCCGGCTCACTTCCTGCACAAGGCTATCAAAGCCGCCGTCACCGCTGCGGGGCAGGGGGCGCGGCTCCCCGTTTGCGTCAAGCAGCGTGGGGTCCGACAGCCACCGACCAACGACAGTGGCCAGCATCGAAAAGCGCCGCCGCTCACCCGTGTCAGCCTCTTCCGGCTGGCGGAAGGTCTTCACATCGCGCCGGTGAACCCCGGTGGCAACGCTGATCGCGCTGTCGGTGGGCGTCGTAAGCTCCGCCTCGGCAACCTCCACATAGGTGCGCTTCACGATGCGATAAAAGGCAGGTGCTGCCACGCCTTGCGCAATCAGCGCACGGACAAGCGGCCGGAGGATACCCCGAAGCGCACGCTCGAAAAGGGTCGACTTCGTGAAGAGGTCGCGATCTGCCATCCGCGCAATATGGGCGGGCGTGTGAAAAATTTCCACGAAAATACTTGCCTGACAGCAATGCTGCGATAGATTGCCTCAGCGTGTGAAAAATGCACACGCAATGAGAGGACTGTCCGGTGAAAGCCACTTCAATTTTCAAATCTGCCGTCGTTGCCGGTGCCCTGGCACTGTCGGCCTGTGCCACCCCAACCTCGAACCCGAACATCGTCGAGGTCGCGCAATCCGCAGGGGATTTCGGAACTCTGGTGGCCGCCGTCACGGCAGCGGATCTGGCCGGGACGCTCAGTAGCCCGGGGCCGTTCACGGTATTCGCACCCACGGATGAGGCATTTGCCGCCCTGCCAGCCGGAACAGTCGAAAACCTGCTGAAGCCCGAGAACAAGGACCAACTGGTCGCGATCCTGACGTACCACGTCATCCCGGGTGAGGTCTTTGCCGCCGATCTGGCCGGCAAGCGCCTCAATGTCGGGACGGTGAACGGCGCCCAGGTCCATGTCGACGGTCGGGGCGGCGTAAAGGTCAACAACGCCAACGTTGTCGCCGCGGATATCGATGCGTCGAACGGAGTCATCCACGTCATCGACAGGGTTCTGCTGCCGTGACGGGGTGAGTGAAGACCCTAACCAATAATCCAACGGAGGATGTAACTATGAAGAAGCTATTTGCGATTGTCGGCCTCGTGGTGGGGCTGGCAACAGGTGCGGCGCAGGCCGCGTCTATCGTCGGCGGTGAAACAACCGTCGCCGTGACAGCACCGCTTGGTGATCTGGGCCTTGGCGGCGCGCCGTTCGGGACCGCAACCGCCGATGGTGGCGTGTTTGCCTTCCCGGTTACCGGCGGCACGTCGGACAGCAGCGGTCTGCTGATTGAGCATGACGGCAGCGGCGTCACGCTGTTCACGCTCGACATCAACGACACCAGCGCGGTGACGGTCGGGAACTTTCTGATCGATACGGCTCAGGCAACCGTGTTCGGCGACGTCCTCGGCGGCCCAAGCGGACTCGACCTGTTCAGCTTCGGAACGGTCGATTCCAGTGGCATCGGACTCAATATCACGTCGACCCTCGCGGGCGCGCTGACCGACATCTTCGGCGCCCCCGACTTGGCCGGTGTGGAATTCGGCGTGGCCAACACCAGCCCAAGCGTCGTGCCGCTTCCAGCCAGCGCCCTGCTCATGCTGGGCGGTCTTGGCGCGCTCGGAGTTTTCCGCATGCGCGGTCGCGCGAATGCCTAAGCAAGAAAATGCACTTGGGGCGGGTCACTGCCCCAAGTGCGCCTCGTCAGGTCACCAATCGTAACGTTCGTAGGTGTCCATGTGCTCCTCCGATCCCTTCGGATCATCAAGCGCAACGATCTCTTCCGCCATGACGTTGTCGGACGAGTCCTCGCGGTCGCCGTCGTCCTCTTTCGTCCACGCAGCCGCACCGCGCTCGCCATCGGCGTCCGACTCCATGATCAGCACGTCGCCGTCCTGTTTGACGGTCATGCGACCGACCACGGCATCTTCCCCGACCCTTGCCTCGAAAGACGTCTGGTCCTTTGAAAGCTGACCATTGAAGTGCCGCGACACGGTGGTCACCTGACCCTCGATAGTGCCGACAAATCCGGACGGCGGTGCGATCTGCAGGAAATCGAGGTCATGGCCGCTCACATCAAGTGAGCCGCCGTCCGAGACGAGGGTTTTCTCACCAAGAAACACCACCGTGTCTGCCGGAAGGCCGTCGATGACGACAGATTGCAGGTCCGTTCCGTCATCCACATGGATCGCCACTTCAAGGGTGCCGTTCTGCTCAATCTCAAGGTCGGGCTTGGCAGTGACAGGCTCCCGCCCATCGGTGTCCGGACCCTCCCAATCAAGCTTCAACCCGGCGAACCCTTCGTTCTCAAAGTACAAGACCTCGATGTCGTATTCGCCAGGCTCCAGCTCGATCTTGCCTTCACGCGTCCGGTAGGACTGCAGGCCGTCATGCCCCACAACCTCTTTACCATTGATAAGCAAACGAACCCCGTCATCGCCGCCAAGATAGAACGTGTATGTTCCGCCCTCGGTCACCTCAATCTGGCCTTCGATCCGGGCGGCGAAAGTGTCGGTGTCTCCGCCCTCCCAGAACGAACCGCGGCTGTTCTCATAGCTGATGTCGCCGACGATTTCCTCGTGCGCCGGTTTCATGCCCCAGTCAACCTGGTCTAGGTCGGTCAGATTGTGATCAAGGTCGAAGTACGTCGCCTTGAACCCGCCCGTCAGCTCAACGCTCGCGTCCGGCAAGAAGGCTTCGGTCACGTCGATGTCGATCGGGTGTGCGACCTCAATGATCTCGCCGTTGAATGGCTGCGCCACGACAACCTGCGGATCGAATGCGCGGGCCGAGCCGTGGGGCGGCTTGATTGTCAGCCCGGACAAGTCGAGCCCTGTCAGATCAATGCTCCCGTCCTCACCAGCCGTCATCGCTTTGTCACTCACATGCATGATGGTCCCCTCCGGCACGCCATCAAGACGGATCTCGGCATCGTCGCCGAGATTGCTGATCTGCAGATCCAGCGGGACCGCAACCCCTTCGATCCCGGCGATGGCGTCGTCCGGCGCCTCAACCAATTGACGACCGTCAATGCCAGGGCCTTCCCACTCCAAGTGAAGCCCGGCCCGTCCGCCATTTTCGAAATAGCGCACCTCGATGTGGTGATTGCCGGGCGGAAGCTCGATCTCGCCAGAGCGCGTGCGGAACGAATGCTCGCCGTCGTTGTCGATCAGCTTCTGCCCGTTCACGTACAGGGCCGCGCCATCGTCCGCACCAAGGTGGAACGTGAACGTCCCGCCCTCGTCGACGGCGATGTTGCCCTGGACGCGCGCGCCAAACGTGTCTTTGCTTCCGCCCTCCCAGAAGGACTCATTGCCATTCGCGTAATCGATGTCCTGCGTGACCTCCGAGAACGTCGGATCCGCGCTCCAATCAATGTCCGACAGCACCCTCAGATTGGCGTCCATGTCGAAGTAATCAGCCGTAAAGCCAGACCCGACCGACACTGTGGGTGGAGTGTAGACGTTAATCTCAAACGTCTCCGTCACGCTCAGGCCGCCGGAATCGGTCGCCGTGACCGACAGCTTCAGGGCGGCATCGTCCGCCGACATCTCGCTGCCCGGCTTCACACGCAGCTCACCTTCGACGACCTCAAAGCGATCGTCCGAGACGCTAAACGTCAGCGCGTCGCCCGCATCCGGATCAACCGCCTTGATCCGCCCGACAACCGCACCGTCCTCGCTTGCAATGACCGTCTGGCTGTCCAGCGCGATCTGCTCGGGCGCCTCGTTCACGTCGGCGACGGTAACCTCGAAACTCTCGGTCAGGCTCAGACCGCCGCTGTCAGTCGCCGTGACTTCAAGCGTGATCGAAGCCGCCTCTTCGTGATCAAGGGACACGCCAGGCTTCAGCCGAACCTCGCCACCCACGACCTCAAACCGGTCGTCCGAAACGGTGAAGGTGTGCGTTTCGCCCTCGTCCGGATCAACCACGGACAGCGTGCCGACAACCGAACCCTCTGCGCTCTCCAGAACGCCAAGCTCGCCCGCCGCGAAATCACTCACGATGTGGGCGGTCCCACCAAGCGTTAGATCATGATCGCCCGCGCGGTCCACAACCACGCCGTCAACGGCCTCATCCATGACCCAGTTCAGCAGCAACCCGTCAGTCCCGGCCGGATCATCAATCGGGCCGCCCGCGTTTTCGGCGATCTCATCCGCCGTCCGCACATGATCGAACAGGCGAACCTCAGCCACCTGACCTTCGAAGATCTGCCGCTCGTCAAACCGCCCGCCTTCGGCATCCTGCTCTTGCCCAAGCGCAATGGTGCCGTCGGATTTCAGCGGATCCGCCGGGATCGTCCGCTCAACAGCAAGGTCCCCATCGACGAAGATCTGCAGGTCGCCCGTGGCCTGATCCCACGTGACGGCAAGGTCATGCATCCCACCATCCAGGATCTCGTCAGCCTCAAGCCCGGTCTGATACCGCTTGCCACCCACGAAGATCTCAAGCGGCCCATCCGCGCCCTTCGGTGCCCATAACAGAAACTCGTTGCCGTAACTTGTGCCGTCTGCAGCATACGAGAAGACCGAAACACCGTGCGTCGGCGCCGGATCAACCGACTGAAAGCGCATCTCAAGCGTCAGGGCATCCGACGGGAAATCCGCCATGTCGCGCAGCAGGGCGACGTCCCCCGTTTCGCCGTTCTCGTTCAGCGACAAGGCACCGGAAGCGGGCGCCTCCAGCCCAATCGAGGTCGGGCCCTCATTGACGTCGGTGACAGAGATCTTGAAGCTCTCGGTCACGCTCAACCCGCCGTTGTCCGTCGCGGTCACCTCAAGCGTAAGGCTCGCCGCCTCTTCATGATCCAGCGCGACGCCAGGCTTCAGCCGCACCTCGCCGCCGACAACCTCAAACCGGTCGTCGGATACGCTGTAGGTGTGGGTGTCACCTGCGTCCGGATCGATGGTCGAGAGCCGCCCGACCACGGCCCCCGCGTCGTTCTCGGCAACCGTCGACGCGTCGAGCGAAACAGACGTCGGCCCTTCATTCACGTCCGTAACCGTAATCTCGAACGTCTCGGTCAGGCTAAGCCCGCCGGAATCGGTCGCCGTCACCTGAAGCTCAATGCTCGCCGCTTCCTCGTGATCCAGCGCAACACCGGGCTTCAGCCGCACCTCACCGCCAACAACCTCGAACCGGTCGTCAGAGACGGAATATGTGTGCGTGTCCCCAGCATCCGGATCGACCGTTGAAAGCTGTCCCACGACGGCCCCGTCCGCATTCTCCGCAACGCTCGCGGCATCAAGCGAAACCGAGGTCGGACCGTCGTTCACGTCGGTGACCGTGATGTCGAACGTCTGCGTCACCGACAGCCCACCTTGGTCCGTGGCTGTGACCTCCAACTGGATGCTTGCCGCCTCTTCATGATCCAGCGTGACACCGGGTTTCAGGCGAACGAACCCGTCCACGACTTCAAAGCGGTCATCAGAGACGGTGAACGTGTGGGTGTCCCCGGCGTTTCTATCGATGACGGTAAGCTGGCCGATCACCGCGCCGTCAGCGTTCTCTGCGACGTCCGTTGAATCCAGTTGGATCTCGGTCGGCGCGACATTCGTCGGGCCATCTTCGGCGGGCGTCGGTCCAGCCTCTTCGCTCGGGGCGTCTGCTGCTGTGGCAGAGCGGAGTGAGGCAGAAGCACCGGGAACGTCGAGGCCCGATGTCGCGTCCGGGGTGTCCGTTGGTGCTGTCGTCTGGCGGTTGGAGGCATCCAAACCACCTTCCACGCGGTCAGAGGTCTGCGGCTCCGCATCTGAACTCACGTCGAGTGGCGCACGGGTTGGGGCGCCTTCAGCGGTCGTGCCCTCTACGGTGTCGTCCTGGGCAGGCGCTTCGGTCGCTTCTGACTCTGCAGCGGCAGTTGGAGCACCGGCGTCTCCGCCGAGTTCGGCGCGCACGTCTTCTCCGTAATGCAGCGTCGCGCGTGACGGATCTTCACTCGGCGCATCGCCCGCGTTCGCGATATTCCGGGCTACGTTCTTCTTTGCGTCGTCTGCATCGTTGCCGTCAGCGGCCTGGAACTCCTGATCTTCCATAAGATCATACCCTCACAACCGCCCCCGCAGCGGATATGGCATAGATCGATTTCTTTTTCAGACATTTGTGCAGGTGTTTTAAGTCAAATTTTCAATGCTTTGTCCGGAAATCCCGCAGCCTGATTAATCACTTCTGAACAACCTGCGCGCTTTGTCCACGCTGGGTGGTCAAAGGTGAGAAATGGTGAGGTCTGGTGCGTTAGAGCGGCCGCAATTGGGCGGTTCGGTGGTGCTTGCGACACTGTCGCTGAACGTGCTCGCGCTCGCGATGCCGCTTGTCATCCTGCAGATCTTCGACCGTGTGATCTCCAACGGCTCCATTCAGACCCTCGGATTGCTCGTGCTCGGTCTGCTAACGGTCATTGGCTTCGAGACCGTCCTCCGAACCGCGCGCGTCATTCTTCTGTCATTCGTATCGGAAACCTACGAACTCGACCTCACCGGCAAGTTCGTCGACACCACCCTCGCAGCAGAACCCTCTGCCTATGCAAAGAACACCGAGGCCGAGCATCTGGAACGCTTCGGCGCCATCGCGCGCCTCCGCGATTTCTACGCGGGGCAGGGGCGCCTTGCGAGCCTGGAGCTGCCCTTCGCCATTCTGTTCATCGGGATGATCGGTCTGATTGGCGGCTGGTTGGTCATCGTTCCGATCGTGGGCGTCCTCCTCCTCCTACGCTTCACCAGCATCCTCGTGCGCTACCAGGAACCGGTGTTTGAAGAGCGGAACTCCCTCGACGCCCGCCGCTACAGCTTCCTGATCGAAATCCTGTCGCAGATCGGCTCAATCAAGCTGAACACGATGGAAAAGCAGATGCTGCGGCGGTTTGAGATGATGCAAAAGAAAGGCATCAGCAACAGCCGTCTGACAATCCTGTACTCCGGCGTGTCGCAATCCTTCGGCGCCGTCTACGCGCAAGCCGCGCTCGTCGCGATGGGGCTGTTTGGCGGATACCTGGTGATCCGCGGCAACATCGGCATCGCCGAACTCGCTGCCTGCATGCTGCTGAACGGCCGCACCATCCAGCCCTTCGTGAAAATGCTCGGCGTTTGGGCGCAAAGCGAAAGCATCGCCGCATCCGAAAAAAAGCTGACCGCTGCCCTGTCCCTCCCCGCGCCTGCCTTGCTGAACACCGACCCCTCCAAGCTGGAGCATGGCCAGATCTCAATCCGCGGGCTCACCGTCATCCCACCAGGTGCCAAATCTCCGATCTTTGAAAACATCAGCGCCACAGTCCACGCCGGCGACTGCATGGCCTTCATCGGCGAAGACGGCACCGGAAAAACCCCACTTCTCAAAGTGATCATGGGCGAGGTTCAACCAGCCTCGGGCCAGCTTCTGATCGACGACCGCCCGGTCAGCGCCGTCTGGCCACCGCGCGGTCGCGACGGGATCGTCATGGTCGGCCAGAAGCCAACCGCCTTCAATGGCACGATCCTTCAGAACATCAGTGCGTTCGGCGACGGCGAGCAAATCGACCACGCGCTCGAACTTTCCCACGCGTTCGGGCTGGAAGAGCGGGTGCACCAGCTTCCCATGGGCTACAACACCAGCCTCAGCGAAAACAGCCGGTTCATCCTCGACGCCGCCGCACTCAAGGTCGCGACCCTGATCCGCGCCTTTGTCATCCGCCCCAAGGTCCTTCTGTTGCAGGATCCAACTCATGGCATCGACCTCAAAGCCCGCCAGCAGCTTGTCGAGCACATCGCAGAAGGCCTCGCCGACACCACCGTCGCAGTAGCGACCCACGACGACCTTATGATCGGCGCGGCGCACGACACCCTGCGCCTCGACCGACACTATGAGGCATGGGACGCCGACTTGCAGGCCGATGCGGGCAAAACGCAAAGCATAAGAGCAGCGTCATGAGCGGGTCCCCAGACGCCGCTCTGCCCATGCTGGCGAACCTGCTCTCCGCGGCCGGATGGCACGGCAGCAACCGCCGCGTGTTCGAGGCGCTGCCCCACATGTCCGACCGGCTTTCGGTCAACGACATCCTCACCACGCTCGAAAACCTCGAAATCCCCACATCCCAAACCGTCGGAAACCTCTCGCAGCTAACCGACGAAGACGTGCCGCTCCTGTTCATCGACCGCAGCGGGCGCATGCTGGGCATACTGGAGGTCGGCGAAGACGGCCTCCTCGTCGCCGAACCCGGCATGACAGAGCCAGACTGGCGCCCCCGCTGGCGCGCGCGGGGCCACCTCATCCGGCTGGAACGCTTCGACATCGAGGTCGCCGAAGTCACCGTCCAAAGCGTCGTCGGCTTCGTGCGTGACTTCAGCGGGATGTTCCCGTGGCTCTTCATCGCGTCGCTTCTGACCAACGTCATGGGCCTCGCCGCGCCGCTGCTGGTGATGGTCATCTACGACCGGGTGATCCCCTCGGGCTCTACCCACCTGATCGTCGCGCTCGCCCTGTTCATGGCCGCCGCCCTGCTGACAGACTTCGCCTTCCGCATGGCCCGCGCCCGTACCATCGCCCATATCGGCAGCGAGACGGAGCGCCGCCTCAGCCGCGCGCTCGTCCGCAAGATCATCTCGCTCCACATCTCGCAGATCCAGACGACCGACGTCGAACGCCAGCTCGCCCGATTCAAACAGTTCGAATCCCTGCGCGACGCCTTCACCGGCCCCGTGCTCGGCTCACTCCTCGACCTGCCGTTCGTCCTGATCTTCCTCGCAGTCCTCGCCTGGATCGCACCCCCGATCTTCCTGCTGATCACCGCCCTGATCGCGATCTTCATCGTCGTCGCCATCGCGTCCTTCCCGAAACAACAGTTCCTCAACGACGAGGCCGCCCGCGATAAAGCCGCCCTCCAGGCCCACGTCTTCGAAATCACCCGCCACCAGCGCGAAATCCAACGCCTCGGCCTCACCGAAATCTGGAGCAAGCGGACAGAGCGCCTCGCCAGCCGCGCCGCAAGCTCGGGGCGCAAAGCCCGGCAATTTCAGATGACAGGGCAGGGCCTGTCGCAAAGTCTGATGACCGTCGCGGGGGTAGGGGCCATTGCCATCAGCACCCTGGCGGCAATCGAAGGCACCATGACATTCGGCGCCCTGATCGCGGTCATGGCCCTCGTCTGGAAGGTTATGACCCCCATCGTCGCCCTCTATTCCGGGGCGCCGCAGTTCTTCGGCTACATGCAAAGCCGGAAACAGGCCGACCGCGTCCTCGCCCTTCCGGAAGAGAACGTTCGCGGTGCCGGGCAATCGCATCAGAAACGGCTCAAGGGCCAGATCTCCATGTCCAACGTGACGTTCCGCTACAGCAGCTCGGGCACCATCGCGCTGTCGCAGGTCAGCTTCGATATCCAGGCGGAAGAGGTCGTCTGCTTCGTCGGCGAAACTAACAGCGGGCGGTCCACGGTGATGTCCCTACTGGCCGGGCTCTATCAGACCAGCGTCGGGTCCATATCGCTCGACGGGATCGACATCCGCCAAATCGCCGTCGACGACCTGCGCCAATCGATTTCCTACGCCACCGGCACCGGGGAGCATTTCTACGGCACCATTCACCAGAACTTTCGCCTCGCGGCCCCCGATATTACCGAAGAGGAAACCACCGATGCGATCATCCGCATGGGCCTCGAACGGGAACTGTCCGAAATGGGGGAAGGCATCCACACCCGCCTTTCCGAATCCTTCCGCGCGTCGCTGTCCGATTCCACTCTCAAAGCGCTCTCGCTCGCGCAAAGCTTCGCGCGCGAATCCTCCGTCTATATGTTCTACAACCCGACCGTCGGCCTCGACCAACGGCGACAGGCCGCCCTTAAGGAGTGTCTCAACCGCCTGCGCTCGGACAAGAAGACCATCCTGATCGCCACAAATGACGACAGGCTCATGCCCTTGGCCGACCGCTACATCTTTATGCAGCAGGGCCGCGTTGTGGTGGATGACCGTGGCACTGCGGGCCTCCGCAAGGTCAAGGCGCTGTTATCAAGAAGCAGGAGCTAGCGAGATGGCCAGTTGCATGACCAGCTTTGGTGTTTTTCGGAAGGGCGATCTGAAATCGCGCAACCGCCCACCTTTTGTGGCCGGGATGATCGTCAGCGCCCTTACCCTGTTCATTAGCTTCAGCATCGCCATCGCCGCATGGACGAACGTCCCCGAAGTCACCCGCGCGCCGGGAGAGATCACACCAACCGATGACTTCCGCCAGATCGAGGCCCCCGAGATCGGAACAGTGGTTGCCGTCAACGCACGCGAAGGCGATCTCGTTGCCGAGGGGCAGGTCCTCGCCGCTCTCTCATCTCCCGAATTGATCCGCCAAATTCGATCATTGGAGACGGAACTGGAAACTCTTCAAAACCGGATCGTCAATCACGCCTTTATTCTCGGCGGATTGGACGGGAATACAGCCGTATCCCTTGGGGCCACCAACGACCTCGATTACGCAATTGCCGCGCTTAATACGCTAAGGGCGCAGCGGACGGCCGACCGCGACGCAATTGAGCGCCTCAACGTAGAAATGGCCGCCAAACGCACGGCCCTCGCGCGCTTGACCGAACGGCAAAGCGAGCGCGTCGAAGAACTCACCGTGGCCCGCAACCTGTTTGAGCGCGGGCTCAGCACGCAAACTCAGGTCACCGCCAGCAAATCGGCGCTCTCATCCGTCGACGATCAGATCCACGCGCTGGAGCTCAGCATCCTCGCCAACCAAAAAGACATCGCCACTCTACAGGCCAAGGTCGAACAAGATGCTCTTGCGCTTCGCCAAAAGCATGTCGAGGAGAAATTTGATGCTGAACAACAACTTTCTGTGAAACAGGCTGAACTCCAGACGCTCCAACAACGGGCCGCAGCGCTCCAGGTCGTCGCCCCCACAGACGGGCGCATCCACTCCGTCGGCTTCCCTAACAAGGGCGAAGTCATCGAACGGGGTGAGACACTGTTCGAGCTGCTGCCAACCGGCGAGGCCCTCGTCGCCGTCCTCCGCATTCCCACGCGTGACATCGGCCACATCACCACGGGCATGACAGTGAAACTCCGGCTCGAAACATTCGACGCCCGCACCGTTTTGCCCTTGGAAGGGACAATAATAAGCGTTTCTCCCAACCGAGTATTCGACCGCGATCTGGGTGAGGATTACTTCCGCGCGACCGTGGAATTAGACCGCGAAAGTGCGTCCTTTAATGCACTCCAAGACAGATTAAGCGCAGGTATGGTCGTCACAGCCGAAGTCGTGACCCGCGAACGCTCAATGCTCGCGTATATCCTAAAACCAATCGAGCGCTCCGTCTCCCTCGCCTTCGGCGAACGCTAATCCAGAATCAAACTTGAATCGCTGTCGATGAAATAGAACGTCCCGTCCGATCCTCCGGTCCCCATATCCGTGTTGTCGGACCGAAAGAATACCGCGTCATGCGCCACCGGCGCATCCACCGCAGGGTGCGGTGGCAACTCGGGAAACGACAGATCTTGCAGACCCAAGTCCGTCAGTTGAGTGACCCAAGGGTTCGTGCAGTCGTAAGTGCTTTTGAAGAAAGACATAATACGTACCTCAGAATGCGGTGAACGCGGGATACTCAATCTCTCCCCGCGCTTGCTTGATATGGGCAACAACCTCCCGCCGCGCCAGCCCTGATCCCGGGGCGCACGGATACATCCTGCGAACATCAAGGGCCGCCAGGCGCGTGGTCAAATCCCCGCGCGCATTGGCATAGAACCTACTGCGGATCGGGAATGTGTTTTCGGTGACGTTGTAAATCAGAATGGGCAAAAGTTCGGACACGAACACATCCCATTCCGACATCAGACTCGCCCAGACCCGCTCCGCCGTCGCCTCTGCGACGCGCAGCCGTTCGGAGCTTGAACTGTACATGTTAAACGCCTGCGACGCGCCGCTGTAGGCGAGCAACGGATTGATGGTCACGCCGCCAAGCACAGATAGCGCCGCCAAGGTATAATCCCCCTTCGGAATATTCTCGGGATTGTAATCCGCAATACGCTCCAATTTCCCATATAGGCGAACAACCTCTGAAAGTGCCCGACCTAATGGCGCAACCGCCCCGCGCAATTGCGCCTCCATCGGCTTTAATTCTGAATCCTTCGCTTCCGCCCCCAGCATCCCGCGATCCTGTGACGTGAAAAAAGCGGGCAGCGCGTGGATCACCATATCGAAATGGCGCCGCAAACCGGTAAGCCCAAGGGCGAACGCCGCGCCGTGTTTTTCCTCCGTCGCTCGCCCAAGCGCGGGCTCGGACAAGCCCCCGGTCAACCCGGCATGCAGCAGCAATACGGGTCCTGCGAGGGTGGAGATCAACCAATCCTCTTCAAGCCCGAGAACAGCAACGGCACGGTCGCGGGCGGGAACGTCTTGGCCCTCCAGTTGCCGGGCGCGCAGACGAGCGTGAACCGCCTCTGCCAAATCCGGCGGAAACGCGATATTCAGTGATTGCCCTCCGGTCGCGATCCTTAAAGCCGCTGATTTCGCGGTACTTTTGGCCGAGCACTGCGTGTCGGCAAACGCGCCCTCGGCGGTGACCCCATCACCCCGAACGGCCCACCCGCTTTCCCCGAAATGCAACGACACCGGGCGGCTGGACGACAACCCGGGGTAGGGGCCGTCCGACAGCGTTTCCCTCGCAAGCGCGCTCAGTCGCTCGTGCTTCATCGCAAGTTCAGTGAACGCTTCCGACGTTTCGCTGATATGGAGTGCGCCAAGCCGTGGGGAGAACAGCACGAACGACGCGGTAGACCCCGCAACGCGAACGGACTCGTCCGTTAGAAAAACCTCGGTCTTATCGGAAGGATTGTTTGTCTCGGATAAAACGATCTTGTCGCCAAGTAACACGCAATCCATCTTCCGTTTCTTCCCAAGACCCGCAACTTGCACCTTCTCTAACAGCATATTCCCGGAGGGCGCCGCGGCCGCCACATGCGCCGCAATCTGCTTTCGCATTGCCTTATATGGGCAATGCAACTTAACGCCCAGAAGAACCCCCTTGGGTGTCGACGAATTCAATTCCAGGAAAACGAAACCATCCTCGACATTCGCGCTCACATGCTCTTTCGGAATGTCAAGCACAGTCCTCGGTTTCCGAAATGGTGCCACATCCGAAACCGAAATCCGCCCGTTCTTTTCACTCAGTTCAACAAACCCTCCGTCCGCCTCGCGATCTTTCCAAACAAACTCTGCCGACAGTGGCAGAGGCGTGATCAGCGACAGCTTCCGCGTCTTCGCGTACCAGCCGATCGCAGCCTTAAGGTCCCGATCCTTAAGCATCGTAGTACACGTCGAATCGAACTTTTGCTTCGGGGCAAAGCGCACGCAAATGCGCAAACGGGTGCTTTCGCTGTCCAGAAACAGCTGCATATCGTCGCGCGACGTACACTGCAGACGCAGCTCTTCCCCTAGTATCCCCCCACCGTCGTACACGTATGCCGCCGGCCTATCCGTCAGTGTCAGGGCCTTGTTGCCGAGTACGGAAAACCCCGTCGCCTCGGTGTTTTCACGAAGTTTTTCGCCAGTCAGATGCAGAACCTCATTGCCTTTGAGGTCCGGAAACAGAGTCTCAGTGGCCATATCAATCACCTAAATCAATGTAGGCAAATGATACGGCCACCGCCCGCGATGCGTAAAGCCCGCAGTTAGACGAACGAGAATTCGTCCTCGATGCGTACGAACTCGACCGCCGACAGCGTGAACGACAGGTCCTCCGTCGCGCCGATGCTGACCTCGTCAAAGCCGTCCTCCACGCTGGCGGAAACGGCCCCGTCCGCGATCTGCGACACCACCGTGTCGATCAGGGTGCCATCGTTGAAGAACGACAATTCCACCTCGCCAGATCCCCGCACCGTCGCGAATTCGAACTCCACCTCCAACGCGTCACCAAGGGTGCCGGTGTCCTCAAGATGGAAGGACAGCGTCTCTTTCTCTTCCACCTCGCGCGCATCACGCCAGCTTCGCCATCCGAAGTCGCCGATGACCGAGTACACGCCAATGCCCTTGCCAGCCGTCGTGATGAACTCCGGGCTGAACCGCAGCCCGTCGTCGGCGCCAATGGTGATCCCGGCGGCGTCCACGTCGATGTGGTTCTGCAGAAGTCGCAGGCGCTCGGTATCCACGACCTCTCCGTCCAGCGAGTACTTCACCTGATCGCGGAAGAACCGCTCCACAAAATCCAGTCGGGCCACAGCCGTGACGACCGGATCGTCAAACTCGATCCCGATGATCAGCGGATCATGGTCTGACGCGGCAAAAACGTCGGCGTTGTAGAAGAACGGGTCGTTGAATTGCGACGAGTAGTTGAGCAAATCCGGCTCGTCCGCGTTGATGTGCCACTCCGCCACGCCGGTGATGTTGTCCAGCAACCCGGCACTCGCAAGGCCGTAATCCAGCGTCCCCCGCTGCCCGTCGAAGACAAAGCTGTACGCGTCGTCGCCGATGAACTCTTCGGCAAGGTCGGTATAGCCATCCGCCTCGATGGTTTGAACCGGGTCCTCCTTCGCATAGGCGTTGAGATCGCCCAGGATCAAGGTATTCGACGTGTCGGTGGCGCCGGTCGGGCCCGTCTCCAGCCACTCGGTCAACTCCGCAGACGCATCCGCGCGGGCCTGGTTCCAGAACGCCTGACCGTCGTCCTGATCGTAGTTCGGATCGTCGATCAACGCCTGGATTGCCGCGGCGTCCAGCCCCGCCGTCTGCGCATCGTCCACCAGATCACTCAAGCCACTCGGGCCCTTGGACTTAAAGTGGTTGGCCACCACCGTCAGCTCATTGCCCTCAGCGTCCTCAAACGTCGCCGCCACTGCCGGACGGTTGCGCTGGAAGTCACCCACCGGGAAGTCCTCGGCATCGGTATAAAAGCCGCTGCTCAGCAGCTCCTGCTGCAAGCCGTCCGCGATGTCGAACGTGACCTCCGCCGAAGCCTCGTCGAACACGCGTATTGCCGACCCGGCGACGCTCACCGCGTCGGTTTTGTAAATCAGCCCCGCCGTGATCGCGTCGGTGCCCACGAAATCCGTGCCCGGATCAACGAACGCATAGACGTCGCTGCCCTCCGCCGCGTTCAGCGCGTCCACCAACGCCGCGATGGCACTATCCGGCCCGAACCCGTTGTTCTCAATCTCCTGGATCGCGACGATGTCCGCGTCGATCTCCCGGAACGCCAGCACAAGCTTTTCGGTCTGCCGGGCGAGGTCTTCCTCGCTCCGTGCACCCCGCACGCCAAGGTCCCCCGTCGGGCCCGTGCCCCCGGACAGCGTCGTGAAGTAGTTGAGAACGTTGAAACTCACGACCGTCAGATCACCGCCAACCTCCGGCACCTCAGTCGGACGATCCCCAGCGTCCGAGATCGATTGCAGCGGCCCATCCGTCTGCAGCCGATACCCCCCGAACCGCTCATCTAGAACGCCGGTGATGTCGCCCACCTCGGTCCCAAGCCGCAGCGTCGGGCCGTCCTCGCCCAGCGGGTCCCCGATCTCCAGCGGGGTCCCATCGCCAGAATCGATCAGCGTGTACGGGTTGATGTCCGGGTTCGACGCCGTCGAGAAGTCGTCAATCGTCAGCCGCCCCGCCTCATTCGCCGCCCGCAACGCGGCCACCTCAGCAGCCTCAGTCTGTGCGTCAAATAGCTGCGTTGGCTGGATCAGGTTGCCCTCGGCCACATCCACCTGTCCAAAGCGGTCGAGGTTGAAGTTCGTCACCACCGTCAACGGATCGTCCGACCCGGGCGCCAGCGTCACCCGCATGCCCTCATAGGCCTCGAAATCGTCCCGCATCCCAAGCGTGATCTGCGTCGCCGTCGGCAGCGCGACGCCTGTGTCCAGCGTCTCCACCACCGTGCCGCTGCCCAGTTGCGTCAGCCCGCCGAACTCGGCCACTTCACCGGTCGCGCGCACCTTGTCGCCCACGGCCACGTCGACAGTGTCAAAGCGTGAGAACACGAACAGCCCCTCGGACGTGGCCGTATCCGCATCCCAGTCCGCGTCTTCCTCTTGCAGAAAGTACCCCTCGATCGACCCATCATCCCGCGTGATCACCCCGGTCACCACGGCCTCGACCGTGACCGTTTGCCCGTCCAGAGGCGACGGATCACCTGTGCCCTGGATCGCTGAGATCAGCGTCACCGTCACATCGTCATCGGCAATCGAAACGCTCAGATCACCGACCGCCAGGCCGTCATAGTCGCCATCCGCGCTCGTCACCGCAAAGCTCACCGCGCCCAGATGCGGGTCCGCCTCGTTCACCGCATCATCGACGGCCTGCACAAACACTGTCGCCGGGGTCGTGTCGGTCAAGTCGACGGCAACAGTGGCCGCAAAACTCACCCCATCCATGCTCACCAGCGATTGCCCGTCAGAGGCCGACACCTCAACCGTCACCGCACTCGCAGGCGTCGTAGTCAACTCCAGAGTAAAGCTGTCCGTCGTCTCGCCATCCTCGGCCACCGACAACCCGTCACCCGACCGCGCGATGACAGCCGGCTCAACCGCGCCACCCGACGTCCCGACGATCTTGAAATTATCGACCGCGAAATCCTCGTCCCCCGCCTCGACCTGCACCTCCAGCGTCAGATCCAGTGTCGACCCGGTGCCCGATATCCCGGCCACGAAACCCTGCAACGCATCGCCCAGCGCCGCACCATCGCCCGTGCCGTCAAAATCCGTGTCCTGCCGGAACACCCCGTTAAACGGCCCGCCGGTGGACGAGAAATCCGCCCCCCGGAACTCCAGCACCGTCTGAGTTGGCCCCCCATCGATGCTGGCCGTGACCCGGATGAAATCCGACGCGTCAATATCCCCGGGATCGTCAAAGAACTCCCCGAAATCGCCCGAGAATGTCAGGTCCGTCAGCCCCGAGATATCCAGCCCCGACCACGTCGCTGTCACCGGAAGACTGGCGCCCTCGCCATCCAAATCCATCCCCGTCAGGAACGACCCCGTCGTGCCCGTATATGGCTTCAGACCGGTCGGCGCAGCGCCGCCAAAGTCCCCGCCGCCGAGCCCGTCAGAGATGCCGAAATAATCGAACGCTCCGTCCGAGAAAAACGGCGTGCTGGTCGAAAACGCCGATGCATCGTCAAACGCCTCATCCAGCACCGTCACCTCTGTGGCCCCGGCCAGATCGCCGGTCACCTCGATGTTGTCGAACGCGATATCCTCGTCCCCGGCATCAAGCCCGGCGATGGTGATCCGCAGATCCAGCGTGGTCCCCGTACCCGAAATCCCCGCGCCATAGGCCGCAAAGACAGACGTTAGCGCCGTGCCATCCGCGATCCCGTCAAAGTCTGTATCCAACCCCGGCTCCGTATTCGTCGCCCCCTGCGAGGCGAACTGCAGCACTGGGACATAGCCGCCTGTGTCAATCTGCGCCTCCACCGTCACAAGCGAATCCGCGTCCCAATCCTGCGCAGAACCATCGTCATCCTCGGCAAACAGCCCCGAAAAAGTCAGGTTGGTCGCGCCCGAGATATCGATCCCCGTGAACTCCACCGACACCGTCGTCGGGCCGCCTTCGCCATCCAGATCCATCGCCGCGAAATAGCTCGCCCCATCCTGGCCCGTCACCGAATAGAAGCCGCCGATGGCGGTACCGTCGGTCCTTACAAAGAAGTCACCCGCGCCATCCGTGAACTCCGGCACCGAGGTCGTGTACCGAGAGCCATTCCCGTCCGTCTCGAAGCTTTCCTGAAAGAGTGTCGCCATGGATTTTCCCCCAAAATGACTGCGGTCAACGTGTCGCCAAACCGGCAACGCTCAGACAAAAAACAATGCACCTGTGAAGCCTTTGCGACAGTCTTAACAAGTCGGCAGAATAACGGAAGACAACGCGGAGAGGCCCGTTGCCTGACGTCACGGGATACGGCAAACTCCCGACGCATTTGGGGTTTCAAGCATGCCAGCCTTTTCAGACTCTTCCACCGGGGCCGCGCTCGCGCGAGTCAAAGCGCAGTCGGTTCACTTTTTCGTGGCCGCCTTCTTTTTCAGCGTCTTCGTCAACCTGCTGATGCTCACCGGGCCGCTCTTCATGTTGCAGGTCTATGACCGTGTGCTCGGCTCACGGTCCGAGGAAACGCTGGTCGCGTTGCTGGTCCTTGTCCTCGTGCTCTACGGCCTGATGTGGCTTCTGGATTTCGCGCGAACGCGCATCCTCGCCCGCTACGGTGCCCGCTTCCAGACATCGCTCGATGACCACGTCTTTAAGGCGACCTTCCAGCGCGACCCGGCCAAGCACCCCGAATCCCGCACCGCAATCCGCGACCTCGACTCCGTCCAATCCTTCTTCGCCTCACCCGCCGTGCCCTCGATGATGGACGCGCCGTTCACGCCGCTCTTTATCGCCGTAATTTTCCTGTTCCACCCGTGGCTTGGGTGGTTCGCCCTGGCAGGAGGGATCCTGCTGGTGATCATCACAACCGCCAACCAACTCCTCACCGCCGCCAAGGTGAAAGAGGCGGGCCGCACTAGCGTCGTCGCCCAACGCTATGCCGAACAGGCCCAACGCGCGTCCGAGATCGTGCGCAGTCAGGGTATGCTCGACCCGGTGACCGAGCGCTGGATGTCTCACCGCATCGGCGCCCTGCGCAAAAACATGACGGCGGTCGACTGGACCGGCGCCTTCTCGACCTTCACCAAGTCCTTCCGTCTATCGCTTCAGTCGCTTGTCCTCGCGCTTGGCGCGTACCTCGTCCTCGAAGGCCAGATCACCGCAGGCGCCATGATCGCCGCCTCGATCCTGCTGGGCCGCGCGCTCGCACCCATTGAGCAACTGATCGGCCGTTGGCCCCAGATCACCGCCGCGCGCCAGGGCTGGGCCTCGCTGAAAGAGTTCCTCGGCAGCATAGACGAGCCCGAACAGCGCACCAAGTTGCCCCGCCCCGAAAGCACGCTTCAGGTCAACGGCGTCACCATCACGCCGGGCCTCACGCAACCGCCGATCCTCTACAACGTCAGCTTCAAGGTCGACGCGGGCGACGCCGTGGGGGTGATCGGCAAAAGCGGCTCGGGCAAGACGACGATTGCCAAGGCGATCCTCGGCCTTGTCCAGCCGAATGTCGGCGAAATCCGCTTCGGCGGGGCCGAGATCGGGCACTACGATGCCGCCGACCTCGGCAGCTACATCGGCTACCTCCCGCAGGACCCGATGCTCATGACCGGCACCATAGCCGAGAACATCGCACGGATGTCGCTCGAACCCGACAGCGCCAAAATCATCGCGGCGGCGCAAAAGGCGATGGCCCATGACCTGATCCTGTCGCTGCCCGACGGGTACGAAACGCAGATCGAAGGAAACTCGATGGGCGGCCTCTCCGGCGGCCAGCGGCAGCGGATCGCGTTGGCGCGCGCGCTTTACGATGACCCGGTGTTGCTCGTGCTGGATGAACCGAATTCGGCCCTCGACCAGCAGGGCTCTGACGCGCTGAACGCCGCCGTCCGCACGCTGAAATCCGAAGGCCGCTCAGTCATTATCATGACCCACCGCCCGGTCGCCATTTCCGAATGCGACCGCCTGATCGTCGTTGACGGCGGCAGGATCAAGGCCGACGGCCCCCGCGATGAAATCATCAAATCGATGATGAAAAACTCCGGCGCCGTGCAGCGCGTCGTGGCAGGAGGCACGTCATGACCCAACGCCCCAAATACTCCGCCCGCTTCCCAATGGCCGTGGGCCTTGTGGCGCTCGGGGCCCTCGTTGGCGTCATCGGCGTCTGGAGCGTCCGGACTGAGATCGCCGGCGCCATCATCGCTAGCGGCACCATCGTCGTCGAGAACAACCGCCAGATCGTCCAGCACGCCGAAGGCGGAGTCGTTGGCGCAATCTCGGCCCGCGATGGCGACGTGGTGGAGGCGGGGGATCTGCTCGTCAAGCTCGACGACAAACTCCTGCGCTCTGAGCTCGCGGTCGCCGAACTGCAACTCGTCGAACTCCGCGCCCGCCGCGCCCGCCTGCAGGCCGAACGCGATGACGCCAATGAAATCGTCTTCGACGACACCTCTGACAGCGCTGCCGAACAGCAAGAGGGCCAACGCAAGCTCTTCGAGGCCCGCCGCCGCACCCTTCAGGAAGAGCTAAACCAGATCGACGAGCGCATCCGCCAAACCGGCAACCAGATCAAAGGCGTAGAGGCGCAACTTGATGCACTCAAGGTGCAGGAAACGCTGATCTTAGACGAACTGGAAGACCTCGAAGACCTCCTTGACCGCGGTCTCGTCCAGGCCACACGCGTCACGACACTCCGCCGAGACGCCGCGCAGATTTCGGGGGAGATCGGCAAGCTGAACGCCGACATCGCCCAATTCGCCGACCAGATCGCCGCCTTCGAGATCGAGAAGCTAAAGCTTGAAAACACCCGCCGCGAGGGTGCCATCGTCGAACTCCGCGACGTCCAGTTTCAGGAACTTGAATTGGTGGAGCGCCGCTCTTCCCTCGTCGAACGCCTCTCGCGCCTCGAAATCCGCGCGCCCGCAACGGGTGTCGTCTACGGCTCCACCGTGTTCGCGCAATCCGCCGTGATCCAGCCCGCGGAGCCCCTGATGTACGTCATCCCCCGCGACCAGCCGCTGCTCGTCAACGCCCAGGTCGACGCGATCCACATCGATCAGGTCCACATGGGCCAGCCCGTCACCCTGCGCTTCTCAGCCTTCAACCAGCGCCTGACCCCCGAACTGACAGGTGAGGTCGTCAAGGTCTCCGCCGACGTCCTGCGCGATGAGGTGACGGGCCTGAACTACTACCTCGTTGAGATCGAGCTGCTCCCCGAAGAGGTTCCGAAGCTCGACGCTCAGGAACTCGTCCCCGGTATGCCGGTCGAGGCCTACCTGCGCACCGACGACCGCACGCCGCTGTCCTACCTGACCAAGCCGCTGACCGACTACTTCGACCGCTCCTTCCGCGAAAGCTGACTCGGGCGGTGGGCAAAGTGCCCACCCTACACCTACTGCAGCCGACGGTCCCACTGACCGGTAGGGTGGGCAATATGCCCACCGACAGTGGTGAAATTTACAAAATCGGGTTGCCCACCGAAAAAGAGTTATCAGGAAAACCCATTGTTTTCAGTGGTCTGGACGCGTGTTGGCGAACCGTGTATCACGCCCAGAAGCGCGTCTAGATCTGGGAGGAATCATGACCGTAACCTACGCACCATCACCGTCGTTTGTCGCATCCGCCCACGCTGACAAAGCCAAGTACGACACGATGTACGCGCAGTCGGTAAGCGACCCCGCCGCCTTTTGGGGTGAGCACGGCAAGCGCATCGACTGGATCAAACCTTATTCCAAGGTCGTGGACGCCGACTTCACCCTCGGCAGTGTCTCGATCAAGTGGTTCGAAGACGGCACCCTCAACGTCGCCGCCAACTGCATCGACCGGCACCTCGCCGCGCGTGCCGATCAGACCGCCATCATCTGGGAACCGGACGACCCCTCTGACGACGCGCTGCATATCACCTACCGCGAGCTTCACGCTCGCACCTGCAAAATGGCCAACGTCCTCAAAGAGATGGGCGTCAGCAAGGGTGACCGCGTCGTCCTCTACCTGCCGATGATCCCCGAGGCCGCCTACGCCATGCTCGCCTGCGCCCGCATCGGCGCGATCCACTCCGTCGTATTCGGCGGCTTCTCCCCCGATGCGCTCGCGAACCGCGTGGACGACTGCGACGCGAAGGTCGTCATCACCGCCGACTGGGCCCCCCGCGGGGGTCGCAAGACTGGCCTGAAGGACAACGTCAACAAGGCGCTCGTCAACAGCAACACCGACCCCAAGGTCCTCGTCGTCCGTCGCACCGGCGACGAAGTCGCGTGGGTCGCCGACCGCGACCATTGGCTGCACGAGATGGAGGCATCCGTCCCCGACGACTGCCCCCCGGCAGAGGTGAACGCCGAAGACCCGCTCTTCATCCTCTACACCTCCGGCTCGACCGGTAAGCCCAAAGGCGTCGTCCACACCACCGGCGGCTACCTCGTCTTCGCGTCGATGACGCACCAGTACACGTTCGACTACCACGACGGCGACATCTTCTGGTGCACGGCAGATGTCGGCTGGGTCACAGGGCACAGCTACATCGTCTACGGCCCCCTCGCGAACGGCGCCACCACCCTGATGTTCGAAGGCGTCCCCACGTTCCCCGACGCCGGCCGTTTCTGGGAGGTCTGCGCAAAGCACAATGTCAACCAGTTTTACACCGCCCCCACCGCGATCCGCGCCCTGATGGGCAAGGGGACGGAATGGGTCGAGAAACACGACCTGTCTGACCTCAAGCTGCTTGGCACCGTGGGCGAACCGATCAACCCTGAGGCCTGGAACTGGTACAACGACGTTGTCGGTAAAGGTGCCTTGCCGATTGTCGACACCTGGTGGCAAACCGAAACCGGCGGCCACCTCCTGACGCCTTTGCCCGGCGCCACGGCGACCAAGCCTGGCTCCGCGACAACCCCGTTCTTCGGCGTCCAACCTGTCATCCTAGACGCCACGTCCGGCGAAGAGATCACTTCGACGGAAGCCGAAGGCGTCCTCTGCATCAAAGCCTCATGGCCCGGCCAGATGCGCACCGTCTACGGCGATCATGAGCGCTTCGAGAAGACATACTTCTCTGATTACAAAGGCTATTATTTCTCGGGCGACGGCTGTCGCCGCGACGCCGACGGGTACTACTGGATCACCGGCCGTGTCGATGACGTCATCAACGTCTCGGGCCACCGCATGGGCACCGCCGAAGTCGAAAGCGCCCTCGTCGCCCACGAAAAGGTCGCCGAGGCGGCGGTCGTCGGCTACCCGCACGACGTGAAGGGGCAGGGGATCTATGCCTACGTCACCCTGATGGGCGGGCAAGACCCCTCGGACGAGCTCCGCAAAGAGCTCGAGACATGGGTCCGCTCCGAGATCGGCCCCATCGCCAAGCCCGACCTTATCCAATGGGCCCCCGGCCTGCCAAAAACCCGCTCGGGCAAGATCATGCGCCGCATCCTGCGCAAGATCGCCGAGAACGACTACGGCGCGCTGGGCGACACCTCCACCCTCGCAGAACCCGAGGTGGTAGACGACCTGATCGAAAACCGCATGAATCGAGGCTAGCGCGGAATCAAGGCCGAAGGCCGCCGCGCATCGCCGGGCCCACCCGAGGCCCGGCGATATGGGTTCAGCCTGCGCCTCGCTCAGAACAACGGCGAAACCCCGACGATAAAGTGCTCTGAACAACCGTTGGATCGCCGGTCCAGGGCCCGCCGATGCACGGCTCCGTTTCGATCCGCGCGCGTTTGTCACGTCGGGTTAAGCGCGCGCCAATCATACCTCCAAATCATGTCGGTCACCGCCTCATCCCTGCACCCGAACAGCGCCCTGCGCCCACTCGTGCAGCCCGGTGACTTCCTCGATTGCTTCTCCGTCGACGCCACCCTGTCCCCGCGTCGCGCGGCTGAGGTCATCACCAGCTTCCCAAGCTGGGCCAGATGGCTGCTCGTGGTCCGCCGCATCGTGACCGCGCCCTTCGGCTTGTCCCAAGACGGCCCCAAGGCCCCCGACAAGGTCGGCCCTTTCCCGGTCGAGAGCGAAACCGACCATGAACTGATCGCCGGGTTCGATGACAAACACCTGAACTTCCGCGTCAGCGTGTACTCCGACGACGGGCGCGTTTCGCTTGCCACGTGGGTGCACCCGCACAACATCGGCGGCCGCATCTACCTGCGAACGATCCTCCCGTTCCACATCCTCATCGCCCGCGACGCCCTGCGCCGCGTCGCAAACGCCGACTAGGCGTTTGATACCCGGGCCTGTGTGGCCTATGTACCAAACAACCCGACCTGTTACGGATTCGCGTCCCTTGCGAGCAACGACGCCAGCCGACGAAGACGACGACAAGATCCGCGACGAATGCGGTGTATTCGGAGCCATCGGCGTAACAGATGTGGCAAACTTCGTGGCGCTCGGCCTCCACGCCCTTCAACATCGCGGACAGGAAGCGGGCGGTATCGTCACCTACAGTGAAGACCGTGGCTTCAACACCGCTCGCCGCTTCGGCTATGTGCGCGACAACTTCACCAACAAAGAAATCATGGACACGCTCCCCGGCTCCCTCGGGATCGGGCATGTCCGCTACTCCACCGCCGGGTCGAAAGGCGCCTCGCAAATCCGCGACGTGCAGCCGTTTTTCGGGGAGTTCTCCATGGGCGGCGCCGCCATCGCCCATAACGGCAACCTGACCAACGCCCTCGCCCTGCGCCGAATGCTGGTCGAACGCGGCTCGATCTTCCAGTCGTCCTCCGACACCGAATGCATCATCCACCTCATGGCGCGTTCCATGGGCCAGACGATCCCCGAGCGGATGAAAGAAGCGCTGCGCCGCGTCGAAGGCGCGTTCTCCATCGTCGCCATGACCCGCAGCAAGCTCATCGGCGTCCGCGACCCGCTGGGCATCCGCCCGCTGATGCTCGGCAAGCTGGGCGAGGGCACCGTCCTCGCGTCCGAGACCTGCGCTCTCGACATCATCGGCGCGACCTTCCTTCGCGAAGTCGAACCGGGCGAAATGGTTGTGATCACCGAAGACAAGATCACTAGCTTCCGCCCGTTTGAGCCGCAGAAGCCGCGCCCCTGCATCTTCGAATACGTCTACTTTAGCCGCCCCGACTCGATGATCGGCGGCAAGTCCGTCTACGAAGTCCGGCGTGAGATCGGGCGCCAGCTCGCCCGCGAAGCGCCGGTCGAGGCCGACATGGTCTGCCCCGTCCCCGACAGTGGAACACCGGCGGCGATTGGCTACAGCCAGGAAAGTGGCATCCCGTTCGAGATGGGCATCGTCCGCAACCAGTACGTGGGCCGCACCTTCATCGAGCCGACCGAGCAAATCCGCAACATGGGCGTCCGCCTCAAGCTCAACGTCAACCGTGCGCTCATGAAGGGCAAGCGGGTGATCCTTGTCGACGACAGCGTCGTGCGCGGCACCACCAGCCGCAAGATCAAGGACATGGTGCTGGAAGCGGGTGCCAAAGAAGTCCACTTCCGCGTTGCCTCACCGCCCACGGTCTGGCCCGACTTCTACGGCGTCGACATGCCCAACCGGAACGAACTCATCGCCGCCCACATGACCGAGGATGAGATCCGCGATTACCTCGGTGTCGCGTCTCTGGCCTTCGTGTCCATCGACGGCCTCTACCGCGCCGTGGGTGAGAAAAACGGCCGCGACCCCAACAACCCGGCCTACCACGACGCGGTGTTCACCGGCGACTACCCGATCGAGCCCGCCGACGAGCTGGAACGCGGCTTCGCCCTCAAAGCGGCAGAGTAACTGTCCGCGCCTTTAACCGGCGCAATTTGGTCAATCGCACCGACGCAATACCGACAAAATACCGACGTTATACCGAAACCCGTTTTCGGCCATTTTTCCCTTGTTAACTTGACTGTTCCGCCCCCGCGCTCCATGTCCCGCCCCCATGACCAAGATTGCTCTCGTCACCGGCGCCTCCCGCGGCCTCGGCGCGGCCCTCGCTGAAGCATTGGCGCCCGAACACCACGTCATCGCCGTTGCCCGCACGGTCGGTGCTTTGGAAGAGCTTGATGACCGAATCCGCGCCAAGGGCGGCTCGGCCACGCTCGCGCCGATGGACGTCGCAACGACCGAGGCGATGGGCCAAATGTGCCTCGACATCCGCTCGCGCTGGGGGCACGTAAATGTCTGGGCACACACGGCAATTCACGCCGCGCCGCTGACCCCTGCGGGGCATATCGACGACAAGGACTGGGCCAAAAGCGTCTCGATCAACCTCACCGCCGCGTCCGAACTGATCCGCATGGTCGAACCCCTATTGCAGGCCGCCGAAGACGGCACTGCCCTCTTCTTCGACGACCCCCGCGGCGGCTCCCCGTTCTTCGGCTCATACGGTGCCACCAAGGCGGCCCAGATCGCGTTGGTAAGAAGTTGGCAGGCCGAAAGCGCGAAACTGGGCCCCCGCGTCCTGATCGAGTCGCCCGAGCCGATGGGCACCGCCGTCCGCGGCCGTTTCTATCCCGGAGAAAACCGCGAAACCCTCGCGCGCCCCACCGACGTGGCCGCGCGGATCGTCGCGTCGCTCTAGCCGGAACCCGAACCTACGAGGCGAGTATTTTCCCGCCAGAAGAAGGGGCAGGTTGCGCCATTGATGCGGGCGGGTCCCTGACATAGAAGGGGCAAATATAGTGGGAAGGCGGCGCCCTCATGCGAATTCTTGTGACAAACGACGACGGGATCAACGCACCGGGCCTTGTCGTGGCCGAGGGCATTGCCCGCGAGGTGGCGGGCGAGGATGGCGAGGTCTGGGTGGTCGCCCCCGCGAATGAGCAGTCAGGCGTCGCCCACTGCATCAGCTATGTGCATCCCTCAATGATCGTCGAGGTCGGCCCGCGCCGGTTCAGCGTCGAAGGCACACCCGCTGACTGCGTCCTGGCCGCCATCCACGACGTGATGGCCGACGCACCGCCCGACCTCGTATTGTCCGGCGTCAACCGGGGGAACAACGCAGCCGAAAGCGTCCAGTACTCCGGCACCGTCGGCGGCGCGATGGAGGCGGCGCTACAAGGGTTTCGCGGTATCGCGCTGAGCCAATACTACGGCCCGAAAAACCGCGAGCTGGATGACCCGTTCGAGGCGGGCGTACGGCACGGCGGTGCCCTCGTGCGTAAGTTGATGGACAAGGCCATCTGGGACGAAGACCGTTACCGTTTGTTTTACAACGTGAATTTCCCTCCATTCCCGGCTGAGGATGTCAGGGGCATTCAGGTGTGCAGCATCGCCTGGCGCGAGGACTGGCGGTATGCCGTGCAACCGCAGGTTTCGCCGACGGGGCGCAAGTACCTGTGGATCACAGGCAGCCCACACAACATCATCACAGAGCCGGGCACAGATGTGCGCGCCAATCTGGACGGCTACATTGCGGTAACGCCACTTCGCGCCGACATGACCGCGCACGAGACGCTCGACGAATTGCGGAGCCGATTGGAATGACGGACGAGGCCGAGCGCAAGATGCAGTTCCTCTTCGCCCTGCGCTCGCGCGGGGTGATGGACAAGCGCGTGCTCGAAGCGATGGAGCGGGTGGACCGCCAGGCCTTCGTCACCGGTCTGTTTGCCGAACGCGCATATGAGGACATGCCCCTCCCGATTTCCTGCGGGCAAACAATCAGCCAACCCTCGGTCGTGGGCCTGATGACGCAGGCGCTCAACGTGCAACCCCGTGATAAGGTTCTCGAAATCGGCACCGGCTCTGGCTATCAGGCCGCCGTTCTCAGCCAGCTCGCTCGCCGGGTTTATACCGTCGAACGGCACAAGCGCCTTACGCAGGCCGCTGAGGCGGTGTTTCGGGACCTCGGCCTCGCCAACATCACCGCCGTGACGGCAGATGGCAGCCGGGGCTATCCCGAGCAGGCGCCCTTCGACCGCATCCTCGTCACGGCGGCGGCAGAAGACCCACCCGGTCCGCTCTTGGCGGAGCTTAAGGTTGGGGGTATCATGGTCGTGCCGGTGGGGCAGTCGGATGCCGTGCAGCACCTGATCAAGGTGACGCGGACAGACGAAGGCTATGATTACGACGAACTGCGCTCTGTCCGGTTTGTCCCTCTGGTCGAGGGGCTTGGGCAGGACTAGGCGGCACGCTCGCGGGCAATGACGGGCGGCGGTAAGAGGTGAGAGCGATGGCATTTTCTAAGACAGCGGTGGCACTTATGTGCAGCGCAGCGGTGTTGAGCGGCTGCTCGGACGGCTTCGACCTGGACTTTCGCGGGCTCGGCAACGGCCCAGATACTTCCGAAGCAGCGCGGGCAGCGACAGCGGCGCGTCCAACGCCCGACAGTCGAGGGCTGATCAGTTATCCGACCTATCAGGTGGCGATTGCGCAGCGCGGGGACACCGTCTCGGACGTCGCCAACCGGCTGGGGATAAACGCTGAGGAGCTGGCCTCTTTCAACGGCATCCGCGACGGCGTACCCCTACGCAGCGGCGCAACGCTCGTACTGCCCGGGGCCGGGGTTTCCACCGCCCCCGGCGGCATTGACGTCGCATCGGTATCAACGACGGCAATTGAGCGGGCCGATGGCTCCGCCGCGCCGCGCGTGCCGTCAAACACGGTTCAGTCCGGGGCAGAGCCGGTTCGCCACCGCGTACAGGCGGGCGAGACGGCATTCTCGATCGCCCGGATCTATAATGTCACCCCCCGCGCGTTGGCCGATTGGAACGGCCTTGGCGAGAACCTTGAAGTCCGCGCAGGCGAGATCCTGTTGATCCCCGTGTCGGTGGAAACCGCCGCGCTGGGCCCGGTGGAGGTCGAAACCGTGGCCCCCACGACAACGCCAGGCGCCGGATCTGTCGCGCCCGAGCCCCCGTCAGCGGCAGAGCCCCTACCGCACGAGGAAGAACCAGAGGTCGCCGCAGTCGAGCCCGCCTCGCCCCAACTGGAGGAAGAGCGCACGCAGACGGCCCGCCTTCTTATGCCCGTCTCGGGCAGCATCGCGCGCGACTACAACAAGGGGACAAACGACGGGATTGGCATCTCGGCCGCGTCTGGCGCGTCGGTCGTTGCGGCGGATGCGGGCACCGTGGCCGCGATCACGCGGGACACCGATCAGGTACCAATTGTCGTTTTGCGTCATAGGGATAACCTGCTGACGGTCTACGCAGGCGTCGAGGAACTCAGCGTCGAAAAAGGCGATACCGTCACCCGTGGCCAGGTCATCGGGAAGCTGCGCCAAGGGTCCAACCCGATCCTCCACTTTGAGGTGCGGGACGGGTTCGAAAGCGTCGATCCAACGCCGTATCTCAACTAGGTGCTGCGCCTTATCGGCCTCGTCGCGGTGGTGCTGTGCGCCTTCGCGGCGAATTCCATCCTCAACCGCCTTGCGCTGACGGGCGACGACGCGGGCCCCGTGGGCTTCGCGGCCGTCCGGGTCACCAGCGGCGCGGTGGCACTGCTGATCATCGCGCGGTTCGCGGGTCAGCCGCTGGCCTTTCGCTCCCGCAAGCGCGTGGTCAGCTCGGCGGGCCTTTTGCTTTATCTTCTGGGGTTTTCCTTCGCGTACCTCATGTTGGACGCGGGCCTTGGCGCGCTGATCCTATTTGGCGGCGTGCAGGTGATTATGTTCGCCACAGCAGTCGCGGTGGGCGAGCAACCGCCACTGCTGCGATGGTTCGGGATGGGGATCGGCCTCGTTGGGCTCGTTTGGCTGCTGGCGCCGGGTGGCGACGATGATGTGCCGGTCTGGGGCACGCTGCTGATGTGCGTCGCGGCGGTTGGTTGGGCCGCCTACACGCTGGTCGGGCGCGGGGCCGTGGCTCCGATTGGAGAGACGGCATCGGCCTTCCTCGCAGCCGCCCCGGTGGCCTTGTTTGCCTGGGTGTTAAGCGGGGAGGGCCTCGGACTGACGGCCACCGGATGGGCCCTCGCGATGACGTCTGGCGTGGTGACGTCGGGCATGGGCTATGCGCTGTGGTACGCTCTTCTCCCGCAAATGGACACGACGATTGCCGGGCTCGCGCAACTGCTCGTCCCCGTCATTGCCGTCGTGGCCGGGGGCGTTCTTCTGAGCGAAGTCGTCACTTTAGCAATGGTTCTTGCAGGTGGCTTGGTTCTTGCAGGAGTCGCGTTGGGAACACTCAGCGGACGAGCGGCTCCAGCGGGTCGTAGGTGATCCCGGTCCCCCAGGCGACTGCTGCAAGGCTATCAGGTTTGACCTGTAGGCTGCTGATTTCACTTTCCGAAACCCAGCGACGTGTATGCACCACGCCCTCTGGATCGGCCCATTCATCGGTGACAATCCCGCCCGTGATCTGGCAGCGGAAGTAAATGTCGACTTGGTGGAAGTCCCGCTCCGGTGCGTGAAACTCATTGACCAGCGCCACGTCCCCCACTCTGACCGTCAGGCCGGTCTCTTCGTAAACCTCTCGTTTAAGGTTGTCCGGCAGGCTCTGATGCATCTCGACACCGCCGCCCGGCGCGCAGAGCAGCACGCTTCGCTTGTCTTTCCAGGCATTTACGAGAAGGAGCTTGCCCTCGTTCAAAATCAACGCCCGAACTGCAAGGCGAAGCGGTCGGCTCATGTGGCGGGGCCCGTAATGCGGTTCACGTGCCCCATCTTGCGCCCCTCGCGGACCTCGGCCTTGCCGTAGAAATGAAGGGCCGCACCGTCCGCCGCCAACGCTGATACGCGATCCATGTCGTGTCCGATCAGGTTTTCCATCACGACGTTCGAGTGCCGAGACCCATCGCCCAGCGGCCAACCAGCCACTGCGCGGATGTGTTGTTCGAATTGATCAATCGCGCAGCCGTTCTGCGTCCAATGGCCTGAATTGTGCACGCGAGGGGCGAACTCGTTCACCAAAAGGCCTTCCGAATGCGCAAAAAGTTCAACTCCGATAATGCCGCAATAGTCCAAAGCGCCAAGGATTTTGCCGGCGATCTCCACCGCTTCCTGCGCCACAGGGCCCGGAATCCGACCCGGAACCGTCGTCGTGCGCAGGATGCCGCCCTCATGCACGTTCTCCCCCGGATCAAACGCAACGATTGAGCCATCCGCACCACGTGCCGCAATCACCGACAACTCATAGTCAAAAGCAACCATGCCTTCGAGGATGGCTGGAGCCCCCTTCAGGCTTTCCAACGCCGCATCCACCTGATCCAACGCACCAATACGTGCCTGCCCCTTGCCATCATAGCCAAACCGCCGTGTCTTCAGGATCGATGGGGCCCCCACGGCATCCAGTGCGGCGGCAAGATCGGACGCATTTGCATAAGGGGCTGTCCGCAAACCGAGCGAGGTCAGAAACTCCTTTTCCACCAGTCGATCCTGAGAGGTTGCAAGCGCCACGCGCCCCGGACGTATGGGCGCAATTGCCTCAATAGTATCAAGCGCTTCCGTGGGGATGTTCTCAAACTCATAGGTCACAACATCGACGGCACCGGCAAAAGCCTCCAGCGCCTCAACATCCGAGTAAGGCGCTGTCGTGCAACCAGCCGATACCTGCGCCGCCGGGCAATCGGCGCCGGGCTCGAAGATATGACAGCGAAAGCCAAGCCGCGCCGCAGCCAGGGCGAGCATCCGGCCAAGCTGTCCACCCCCCAGAATGCCGATAGTCGCGCCGACCGGCAGGCGGTCAGACATCCTGCGGCACCTCCGGAATCGATGCCGTCAGAGCCTCGCGCCACGCCACCAGCCGCCCACTCAGCGCCTCATCCGATGTCGCCAGGATCTGCGCCGCCATCAACCCGGCATTCGCCGCGCCCCCGATGGCCATAGTCGCCACGGGAAATCCACGCGGCATCTGAACGATGGAATACAGGCTGTCGAGCCCGCCAAGTGCCTTGGTTTCAACAGGAACTCCAACCACCGGCACCAGCGTCTTCGACGCCACCATCCCCGGCAGATGCGCCGCCCCACCAGCGCCTGCGATGATGGCCTTCAGCCCCCGATCCGCAGCCGTCCGGCCGTACTCCCACAGACGATCCGGCGTCCGGTGGGCCGAGACGATGCGCGCCTCATAGGGCACATCGAGCTCGTCCAGTATCTCTGCCGCAGCTTTCAGGGTGGGCCAGTCTGACTGGCTCCCCATGATGATGCCGACTAAGGCCCCCATGCCTGTCCTCCGTCTTCGAAGCGGCGACTATAGCCTTGGCATCGGCCTACGCAATGATATCGGGGGTTATCTTGTCTTCTATGATCGCGATCTGATCTTTCAGGCTGAGTTTCTGCTTCTTCAGTCGACGCAGCGTTAGCTGATCCGCAGTGCCCTTGGCCTCCAGCGCGCTTATCGCCTCGTCCAAATCACGGTGCTCGGCCCGCAGCGCTTCAAGCTTGATGCGCAGGACCTCTTCTGGGGTCATTGTCTGGCCAGTATTCATGTCGCTCGAACTATAACACACACATTAGAAGAGTGTTTGCTTTGTGCCGACGGGCGGTGGTTGTCCATAACTTTCGCACTCAGTCGCCCGTGCACGCGACGATTCACGCGGTCGCCGTGCATTGGCGCTGATCCCTTGCGAAACAGGAATTCGCGCCCCATATCCTCCATTGGCGCCCGCCAAATTGGGGGCGTTCACGGACAGTCGCTTTAGAACAGGACATGTCGATGACGAAGCTTGCTTTGGGGGCACACCCCTTCCTTCTTGGGTTCGAACAGCTTGAGCGGCTGGTTGAACGGACGGCGAAGACCGAAGGCAACGGCTACCCGCCCTATAACATCGAACAGACCAGCCCCACAGGATACCGTATCACGCTCGCCGTGGCCGGGTTTGCCGAGGACGATCTGTCGATCACTGTCGAGGACCGCCAACTCGTGATACGCGGTCGTCAGGCTGAGGATGAGGCAGACCGGGTGTTTCTCCACCGTGGCATCGCAGCGCGTCAGTTTCAGCGCAGCTTCGTGCTGGCCGAGGGGGTCGAGGTCTCGGGTGCAACCGTGCGGAACGGGTTGCTTGACGTCGACCTAAACCGGGCAGAGCCCGAGCGCGTCGTTCAGACGATCTCGATCAAGAAGGAGGCGTAGCTATGACTGAGCGCGAGCAACTCAACGAGAACCAGATCGTTTACGTACGGCCCGTCGAGGTCTCTGATCTTCCAAAAGAAATCCGCTTGCAAGCTCCGCCAGGCCTGGATCGGATCTATGCCGTCCATAACGAGGACGGGCGCCGTTTGGCATTGGTTGGAAATGAAAAGCTCGCCTTTTTGTTGGCAGAGCAGAACAAGATGTCACCGGTGCACGTGCACTAGTTCGTCTTGGCCTTCGGTGTGAAGGGCAGGGGGGCTACGGGCACGCCATCCTCGATCAACTTGACCGCCTCGTCAGTCTTGGCCTCGCCATAGATCGGACGATGCGGAATGTCCCCGTCATGCATTGCGCGAGCCTCGGCAGCGAACTTTCCGCCAACATAGTCAGACTCTGTCTCGATCTTCTTTTTCAATTCTGACAGGCGCTGTTCTTGCTCAGTGCTCGGTTTTGTCAGTGACGCCTTCTTGCGCGCGGGGGAGACTTTCGGCGCCATCATCGCTTTCTCAACATTGGTCGCTCCGCATTCCGGACAGGTCAGATGGCCCGACCTCCGAAGTGCTTCATAACCGTCGGCGGATTGAAACCAGCTATCAAAGCCGTGCCCTTCCGCGCATTTGAGCGAATACCGAATCATTTCTCTCATTTACGTAGAGAACGGTTGAGAGATTTCAAAGGCACCACAGTGACTTGTCTGCCAGAGATGCATCAACCTCGCGTAAAATGCGCTTGAGCGCCGGGTAAAACGGCAGCAAGTGACTGGTGGTATGGACGCTTCCCCGATGACGCCGCGATTGATCGCGGGTGAAATATATCGACGCTCCACCTACGGGGGGAAGCACCCGTTGGCGATCCCGCGGGTCTCGACTGTGGTGGACCTCGCTCGGGCGCTTGGATGGCTGGATGCTGATACCTACATCACCAGTCCCCGTGCCCGCCCACAGGCGCTTCAGGCCTGGCATACGCCAACCTACCTCGACGCGCTTCAGGCGGCGGAGGCGGAGGGCGACGTCAGCGACGCGGTGCGCGAGCGGCACGCGCTGGGAACGATGTCGAACCCGATCTTCCCCGAGATGTTTCGCAGGCCCGCCACGGCGGCCGGGGCTGCCATCCTTGCCGGGGCGCGGCTTGCTGCGCCGGGCATGATCTATAGTCCTGCGAGCGGCACCCATCACGGGATGCCAGATCGCGCGAACGGGTTTTGTTATCTCAATGATGTGGTGTTTGCGATCCTCTCCCTGCGCGCGTCTGGGCTTCGGCGTATCGCCTATATCGATATCGACGCGCATCACCCCGACGGGGTGGAGCACGCGTTTGGTGCCGACCCGGATGTTTTGATGATCTCGACCCATGAAGAAGGACGCTGGCCGCGCACCGGTGCACTAGAGGACAGAGGTGCGGGCAATGTCTGGAACCTGCCCCTGCCAGCAGGCACAGATGATTCCGGGGCGCAGGCTGCGTGGGATATGCTGATCGTACCGCGCCTGCAGGCATTTCGCCCGGAGGCAATCGTGCTGCAATGCGGGGCTGACGCCGTGTTGGAAGACCCGCTATCCCGCCTTGCCTGGTCAAACCGCGCCCATTGGCGAATCGTGTCTGGCCTGAAGCAACTGACCGACCGCTTGCTGGTGACGGGTGGCGGCGGATACAACCCTTGGTCCGTTGGCCGACTATGGACCGGTGTCTGGGCCACGATACAGGGCGCCGAGATCCCGGAGCGTCTACCAACCGCCGCCGAAGCCGTGCTCCGCGATCTTAGTTGGCCCGCTCGCGCCATGGGCAAGGCGCCTCCCGAGCATTGGTTCACGACACTGGCCGACACACCCCGCGAAGGCCCCGTACCCGAGGAGGTGCGTAGCCGTTTGAAAGCACTCTCCGAACGCGCCGAGGTCTGGGTCTAATGCGAAGTTTCCTTGGCATCGAGCTTCCCAATCCAGTGGCCGACCATCTCGCCGAAATCGCCGAGCGCTGCCCCACCGGGCGCTCGGTGCCCGCCGAGAACCTTCACCTGACACTGTGCTTCCTCGACGATGTCCCCCACGAGACCCTTGAAGGCCTCAATGAAACACTCGCTGCGCTGCGGCAACCGGCGTTTTCATTCCGCATCGACGGCCTCGGCGTCTTTGGCGGCAGGACCCCTCGCGCTCTCTACGCTGGCGTCCCACCAATCGCGGCCTTGAGCGATCTCAACAAACGCGTCCGCTCCAAAGCGAGAAGCGTCGGGATCGCGCTCGACCACAAGCAGTTTGTCCCTCACATCACCCTTGTCCGCTTTCGCCGCGGCACTGAGGAAACTGCAGAGTTTCAACGATACGTTGCTGCTCACGCTGGCCTAACGCTCGGCCCCGTTGACGTCACCAGCTTCACCCTCTTCGCCTCCCACCTCGGCAAAGGCGGTGCCCATTACGAAGCGCTTGCCCGCTACCCTTTGGAATAGCCCAAACCCTTTTTCTTTTTGGAAATATCCTGGGGGTGAAGGGAAAGCCCCCACCTGCGCAATGCCCGCCAAATTAGCCGTCGTATGTCACCGCCGCGTCGCCCGCGGTCATCGCCGCCCCGGCCCGATCAAACCGCAAATGCGCAATTGCCTGCCCACCCGATTGCGTGAACAGCGTGCCAACCGCCTTTCCCTCGGCCTCGATACTCGTCCCAACCGGTGCTGCGCCGTCCACGCTCACAGTCGTCAGACCCTTTCGCAACTCAGTCTTGTGCTTCATCCGGGCCGTCACCTCTTGCCCGACATAGCAGCCCTTCTTGAAGTCCACGCCATTCAGCCGTTCGAATCCGGCCTCAAGGATATAGGTATTGTCCGGGATCAACTCGATCCCCGCCTCCGGAACGCAATGGCGCACCCGGATCGCGTCAAAATCCGTGTCATCCCCGGGTCCGCCGTAGTTGCGCCACCCCAAATCGGCATGCCTTGGATCCGCCAGCGCCGTCTCCGGCATCGGCCCGGTGCCCAATCCCACGGAAATGTCTGTCGTCTCCAGCGTCACATCCGCGCGCAGCTTGTACATTCCAAGCCGTTTCGCCAGCGTCGCCGCTTGCCCTGCATCTGCATCCAAGAGGATCGCCTCCCCAGTTTCCTGCAGAAAAAAGTCAGTGAGGTATTTCCCCTGCGGCGTCAAAAGCGCTGCGTAGACCAACGACCCTGGGGCCGTTGGCACCTCGTTCGTCACAAGATTCTGGAGGAACGCATTGCGCTCACTTCCACCGATCCTCAGCACGTGCCGCATGTCTTCCGTCCCTTCGCCGACCGCGCCTATATAGGGCCGACCTGATCGGAGTGCCACGTGCCCGCACCGCTGACCATTGTGATCCCGACCCTGAACGCGGCCGAAGACCTGCCTGGTGCGCTCGAAGCGTTGATTGAAGGCTTGGCCGCAGGGCTGATCCGTGAACTGATCGTCTCGGACGGGGGCTCGACCGACGAAACTTCGGCTATTGCGGACGCGGCTGGTGCCACAGTGCTGAATGGCCCAGCAGGGCGGGGCGGCCAACTCCACCGCGGGGCAGAGACCGCGCGCGGCACTTGGATCCTACTTTTGCATGCCGACACGCAGTTGTCCCCAGGCTGGACCGAGGCCGTCCAGACGCACATCGCAGAAACCCTTGATACGGCCGCCTATTTCCGCCTTCGTTTTCGATCATCCGGCGTAATGCCCGCGCTTGTCTCAGGCTGGGCCAACTTGCGGTCCCGCCGCTTCGGCTTGCCATACGGCGATCAGGGCCTCCTCATTTCAAAAGCCCAACTCATCGACATCGGAGGTGTCCCGAAGTTGCCGCTTATGGAGGACGTGGCGCTGGCCCGAGCTCTTAAAGGCCGATTGCGCATGCTTCCTGCTGAGGCGCTGACATCCGCAGCGAAGTACGAACGTGATGGCTGGTTTCGACGCGGCCGCCGCAACTTGTGGACGCTCTCACGCTACCTAATGGGGGCAGATCCGGTCCGCCTGGCAGCAAACTACGACCGCCCCTCAGCAAACTGAAGTTTGTACAGCGCCGCATACAACCCATCGTTGGCCAACAGTTCCTCGTGGGTCCCCTCATCCACCGCACGACCGTCATTCATCACGACGATCTTGTCGGCATCGCGTATGGTCGACAGTCGGTGTGCGATCACGATCGTTGTCCGACCGCTGCGCAACCGCGCCAGCGCTTTCTGAATCGCAGCTTCGGCCTGAGCGTCGAGCGCGGACGTCGCCTCGTCCAGTAGCAGCACTGGACTGTCGCGCAAAAAGGCCCGCGCAATCGCCACCCTCTGCCGCTGGCCGCCCGATAGATTCGCTCCCCTCGGCCCGGCCCGCGCATCGAGGCCACCATCAACGCTGTCAATGAACTCAGCAAGTTGCGCGTCGTCGATCACCTGCCGAAGCGTGTCGTCGCTGACGTCGGTCCGCCCCAGAAGAATGTTCTCGCGGATCGTCTCGTCAAACATCGGGGCATCCTGCGTGACGATGGAAATTCGGTCGCGCAGATCTTCCAACGCCATCGCGTTTACAACCGTGCCACCGAGGCGAACGAACCCGGCATCGACTTCCAGCAGCCGGGCAATCAGCCGGAATACCGTCGACTTCCCAGCCCCAGACGGGCCAACAAGCGCCGTGGTCTTCCCCTCATCCGCGCTGAAAGACAGGCCCTTAAGCACGGCATCCGCGCCGTAGGAAAGGAACACGTTATCAAACGCGACCCCATTCCCCTCGGGGGCAGCAACAGGTTTATCCAGGCTGGTAATCCGAGGTTTCGTGTCCAAAACGGCGTAAATGCGCTCCAGACTGGCCGCCGTGGTTTGCAGGATCCCCGCGAGGTTCGCGAGCCGCCGCAACGGCTGAAACGCAAGTGCCATTGCCGTGAAGAACGACATGAACTGCCCAACCGATTTCTCGCCCGAAAGAATATCCTGCCCGCCAAGAACCAGGACCGCAAAAAAACCGACGCCGACCATGATGTCGAGAAGTCCCGGGAGCAGCGCGGCGGAGACTGCCTGCTTGACCATCTGTCGAACAATGACAGCGACTATTTCTCCGAACCGTCGGTTCTGATAGGCCTCCATTCGGTTGAGTTTGACAGTTTCGATGCCGGCAAAAATCTCGCTCAGTCGGTTCGACCGGTCATAAGATACGTCGCGCAATACCCCTGCTTTCTTCCGCAGATAGCGCTGCAAGATGGCGGCAGGCAGGATTAACGCGGGGATGCCAATCAGCGCGGTCAGCGCCCAGATAGGATCAATGGCAGTGGCAACAATTCCCAGCGAAATCAGCGCGATAAAGTCCCGCGCTGCGCCCTGGATCAGCACCTGCCACACATGCTGTATCTGGTTTGTGTCTCCCTGAATCCTCTCCAGCAACGCCCCCGGCGTGTGGTCGTGAAAATACAACGAGTCGAGCCTCATCAGATGCGCGACCATGTCCTTCTGCAACTCCGTAACCGAGATCTGTGCCACTCGCGTCAGGATCGTCCGTTGCCCGATCCCTGCAATTGCCCGAACGAGAAACAGCGCCATAATCGCCCCACCAATCAGGTAAAGCGCGCTCCCATCACCGCCAACGAGAACTCGATCAAACATCGGCTCAAGTGAGTAAGAGAGCAGGCCAAGGGTCGACCCCTCGGCCATCATCAGAAGCGTTGCGGCGACCAGCCATCGCCAATGCTGTTTGAGATATGTGTGCCAAAAACGTGCAACAAGCTGTGTCGCTCGGGTGTCATCCGAATAAGTGGAGGGGGCGAGATCCGTCATGTCTGGCCTTCGCGTCTAGCGATCATGACAGGGCGAGACAACTGCCGCCATCAACCACCTCATCTTGCACGAAGAACTCTCGGTGGATCTCGAAGGGGCGCCCCACCTGCCTCAAAATGCGCCCTTGGGCGCTCATTTTGGTTAAGGCGCGCTGCGTCCGCGTGACATGATAAGACGATCCGTCGCGTAAGAAACAAGCAGCGCGGCAACGAATCCCCATACCGCCCAGATCGCGATGAGGATCACTGTGCAAAGCACCCCAGCGCTGACGAGAAAAGCATTCGTGTAATTCGGGGCCATACCACCACTCCAGCTCAACGCAAATTAGCGTGCTTTCAAGGCGGTGCCAGTCAATTCCCGTTGCTTGGCTTTTTCGTGACGTAGGCGGCCCGGCGAGCGGTGATGACGGTCAAGGCCATCTCTGTCATGGCCGCCCCGACGGCCACAGCGGCAATGCCGCCGAACGCATAGAATGACACTATGCCCACGCCAACGCCCATAAAGATAGCCGTGTCGGTGAAATCCGTGTTCTGCATCGTGGGTGCTCCTTCCACCACGGTGGTCCGACGAAAATCTTTCGAAATAGCTAGGCGGAAATATGGTCTTTTGCGGCTTGCAATGCGGCAGGAAGGGCTTTTGCGAAGGCCTCCATCTCAGCTTCCGGTCCGCATGTGACCCGGATGCAACGATTCCCAGGCTCGGCGAACGGCATCCGGACGAAGATCCCTCGGGCAATCAGGGTGTCGAGAAGCGCCTTTGCGAAAACCGCGTCGGCACCGCAATCAAGGGTGACGAAGTTCGTTGCCGAGGGCACAGGTGTCAAATCATGCGATTGTGCGATTTGTGCAATCCTCAAACGCGAGGCAGACACCTGTCCTACGACCTGCTGAAGATACTCTTGATCGTTCAGCGCAGCGAGTGCTGCCCACTGGCTGAGCCGGCACATCCCGAAGTGGTTGCGCACCTTGTCGAAGGCCTTGATCAGGTCCGGGTGACCGATTGCATAGCCAACGCGCATCCCCGCAAGCCCGTAACCCTTTGAAAAAGTGCGCATGCGGATGACACTGCTCGTGTCAGGGTCAATCCTTGGAAGGGTGCCCTCAGGCGCGAACTCGGCATAGGCTTCGTCCAGAACCAGCAGCGTTCCTTCCGGCACCCGATCGATCATGCTCTGGATTGTTTCGGCGTCGTGCCAAGAGCCCATGGGATTATCGGGATTTGACAAGTAGATCAGTTTGGCGCCAACTTCCTCTGCCTTCGCCAAAAGCGCCTCGGGATCCTCCCGATCATCGCGATATGGCACCTTGTGGAGCGTGCCTCCATATCCGTTCACATGGTAGTTGAAAGTGGGGTAAGCACCATCCGATGTCACCACATGATCGCTCTGGGTCACGAACATCCTGGCGACGTAGCCCAACAGCCCGTCAATCCCTTCGCCCACAACCACACAGTCTGGAGCGATCTCCAGGTAACCCGCAAGCATCTGTTTCAGCTCAAAATTCTCCGGATCGCCGTACTTCCATGCACCAGTTGCGGCGTCGCGGATGGCCTCGATCACTTTGGGAGAGGGTCCAAAAAGGCTTTCATTCGCCCCGACTCGCGCCACAAACCGCCGGCCTGACGACCTCTCCTGAGCCTCCGGCCCCACAAACGGAACCGTCGCAGGCAGCGATTGGACGAGCGGCGTTAGACGCGGGCCGGTCATGCCGCATCGCGCAGGTTGGCAAGTGCGGCGCTGATCTTGGCGTGCTCCTCCTCTTTCGCCGCGAGCTGGGCCTCGGTCTCCTCAACCACCTCATCCGGTGCACTCTCGCGGAACTTTGGGTTGTTCAGCCGCCCCCGCAACCCGCCGAGTTCCTTGTCGAGTTTACCCAGGGATTTCTCTAACCGCCCCCGCTCTGCTGCAACATCAATGAGATCAGCAACAGGCACGGCGAAGGTCGCTCCAGGCGCTGTCACAGCAAGCGCTCCCTTTGGAGCCTCGGCCAAATCGGTAAAGTCCCCAATTCGCGCGATACGCTCGACCAGAGCAGTGTTGGCCGACAACGCCGCGCGGGACGCGTCATCGGCGGCGACTGTGGCGAGGGTGACCTTGGCGCTCGCCGGCACATTCACCTGCTGGCGAGCCGAGCGAATGTTGTCGATCAGTTGGATCGTCCAGTTAATCTCCTGATCCGCTTGCGCGTCGATCATCTCTGTCCCGTAGGTCGGCCAATCGGCGTGGGCGAGCATCTTGGGCCGCTGCTTCATCCCCCACAGCTCTTCCGTGATGAACGGCATAAACGGGTGGAGGAGGATCAGGCACTGGTCGAACGCCCAAGCGTATGTCGCCCGCGTCTCGTCCGCCTGCGCCGCGTCGTCGCCGTCAAGGACGGGCTTCGTGAACTCCAAATACCGGTCGCAGAACGTGCCCCAGACGAACGCGTAAAGCGCGTTGGCCGCATCGTTGAAGCGGAAGGCCTCCAGTGCCTCGTCCACGGCTTGCCGGGTCTTCGCCAACTCACCCAGGATCCACTTGGTGATCGCCAGCGTCGGCGCGGGCGGCGCATCGGCGTGGGGCAGGGCGAAGGTACCCTTGAAATCCCCGTAGGACGCGGCGTTCCATAGCTTGGTTCCGAAATTCCGATATCCCGCAATGCGTTGCGTCGACAACTTCAGGTCACGCCCCATGGCGGCCATGGACGCCAGCGTGAAGCGGACAGCGTCGGCGCCGTATTCATCTACAAGGTCGAGCGGGTCGAGAACGTTGCCCAGCGACTTCGACATCTTCTTGCCCTTCTCGTCACGGACGAGGGCGTGGACATAGACGGTGTCGAACGGATGCTTCTCGACGACAGCGTATTGCATCATCATCATCCGGGCGACCCAGAAGAAGATGATGTCGAACCCGGTGACGAGGACGGAGGTTGGGAAGTACTTCTTCAGCTCGTCCGTCTCCTCGGGCCAGCCGAGCGTGCCGATGGGCCAGAGGCCGGAGGAGAACCAGGTGTCGAGGACGTCTGGGTCGCGGGCAAGGTAGACTGTTATGTCTGCATACCCACCGTCGTCACCTCCAGACATAAAGGAGGAAACCGAAGACTGAGGGAACTTTCGACCACTGGTCTCGGTTCCCACAGCCATTGTATCCGCTTCGTCCAGTGCTGAGACAGAAACGCTATCGTATTGAAGAATGCTTTCTCCCAGAGCTTCGCCAAGAGCGCTGTCCTCATTCAATGCAAGATAGTGTTCCTCCGCCGCCTCGACTGCGAGTTCGAAGTTTTCGGCGCAGAAGCGCTCACCGTCCGGCCCATACCAAACCGGGATCTGATGCCCCCACCACAACTGCCGCGAGATACACCACGGCTCGATGTTTTCCAGCCAGTTGAAGTAGACCTTCTTGTCCTGCTCCGGCAGGATCTGGACCGTCCCATCACGGACGGAGTCTATGGCCGGGCCGACGATTTTCTCGGCGTCTACGAACCACTGGTCGGTCAGCATCGGCTCGATCACGACCTTGGAGCGGTCGCCGAACGGTTGCATGATCTTCTTGGCCTCGACCAGCGGGACCCGCTTGTCGCCCCCTTCCGGGTCCGCCGCGCTTTTGCCGAGGCGCTCGTCATCACCGGTGGTCATGACGGCGAGGCCCTCGGACGTGATCTGCTCGACCACTCGCTTCCGCGCCTCGAACCGGTCGAGCCCGCGCAGGTCGTCGGGGACGAGGTTGATGGTGTCGCACTCCGCCTCACCCAACTCGCGCTCGCCCTTGGCGACGGCCATCGCAAGGTCCGCCGCTTCGGTGTAGGGCGCGCCGTCGTCGCGCATCGCGCCTCTGGTGTCCATCAGGCGGTACATCGGGATGCCGCCGCGCTTGGCGACCTCATAGTCGTTGAAGTCATGCGCGCCGGTGATCTTCACCGCGCCCGAGCCGAACTCCGGGTCCGGATACGGGTCGGTGATGATGGGGATCAGGCGGCGATGTTCTTTCGGGCCAACCGGGATTTCGCAGAGTTTCCCGACGATTGGGGCGTAGCGTTCATCCCTTGGGTTCACCGCGACCGCGCCGTCGCCCAGCATCGTTTCGGGCCGGGTCGTGGCGATAGAGATATAGTCCCGCGTCTCGCGCAGAACCTCATTCCCG
>JBCCXY010000012.1:0-41470 GCA_039190895.1 Pseudomonadota bacterium
CGACCACGCTCAACGCGCTTTCGAGTTTCATCGACAATTCCGAGCGGATCTTGACCATCGAGGACACCGCGGAACTTCAGCTGCAACAGACCCACGTTGGCCGCATGGAAAGCCGCCCGCCCAACGTCGAAGGCAAAGGCGCGGTCACCCAGCGCGACTGTCTCAGAAACGCACTTCGGATGCGCCCCGACAGGATCATCGTCGGTGAGACGCGGGGCGAGGAAGTCATCGACATGCTGCAGGCGATGAACACCGGCCACGACGGGTCGATGACGACGATCCACGCCAACAGCGCCCGCGACGGTGTGAGCCGTCTGGAAAACATGATCTCGATGGCCGGGATCGAAATGCCGATCAAGGCGGTCCGCAGCCAGATCTCATCGGCTGTGAACCTGATCGTGCAGGCCTCGCGTCTGCAGGACGGCTCGCGCCGGATGGTGTCGATCACCGAGGTGACGGGCATGGAAGGCGAAGTGATCTCGATGCAAGAGGTCTTCCGCTACCAGCGCGTGGGCCTCACCCCGGACAACAAGATCATCGGACACTTCACGGCAACCGGTATCCGGAGCAACTTTTCAGAGCGCTTCCGGATGTGGGGCTATGACCTGCCGCCGTCGATCTTTGAACCCTTCGCTGCGGAGTAACGGCGTATGTCCATCGGTATCGAGCCACTTATCTATGGCCTGATCTTCATCGCGGTTCTCGTTCTGGTGAACGGCGTCTACCTGCTGTTCTTCGGCAAATCGATCAGCCTGAACGCGAAGGTGAACCGGCGTCTGGAGATGCTGGAAAAGGGCGCAGGACGCGAGCAGGTTCTGGAGCAACTCCGAAAGGAGATGTCCCAGCACATGCGGTCGCGATCGATCCCGCTGTACTCGATTCTGGCGGACAAGGCCCAGAAGGCGAACATCGCCTTCACACCGCAGCAGTTGGTGCTGGTCATGGTGCTGATGTCGCTGTTTGCGTTTGTCGGCCTGACGTTCGGCACAACCGCCGGGCTGGCGGTGCGCCTTGTCATCTCTATCGCGATGGGCGTTGGCGCCGTGTTCGTTTGGGTGAACAACAAGGCAAAGAAGCGCATCGGACTGATTGAAGAGCAATTGCCCGACGGCGTGGAACTGATGGTGCGGAGCCTTCGGGTGGGTCACCCCTTCTCATCCGCATTGCAGATCGTCGCCAAAGAGGTGCCCGATCCGCTGGGGACCGAGATGGGCGTGATCTCGGACGAGGCGGCTTACGGTCGGGACGTGTCGGAAGCGCTGAAAAACATGGCCGAGCGGATCGATATGCAGGACCTTCGGTTCCTCGCCGTTGCCGTGACGATCCAGCAGCAATCTGGTGGTAACCTGGCCGAGATCCTGCACGGGTTGGCGCAGGTGATCCGCGCACGCTTCAAGCTGTTCCGCAGAGTGAAGGCGATCACCGCCGAAGCGAAGTGGTCGGGCATGTTCCTGTCGGTCTTCCCGATTGCCGCGCTGGTCATGATCAACCTGATCGAGCCGAACTATTACGACGACGTCCGCGAGACGGCCTATTTCATCCCGGCCTGTTTCGTCGTCGCCGGCTTCCTGATTGCCAACATCTTCGTGATGCGGGCGCTTGTGAACATCAAGGTCTAAGCCCATGCTCAGCAGCATCAACGAGTACCTGACTACCACATTCGGTGAATTCGGCCCCCTGCTGGTCGTCGGCATTCTGGGCCTATTCCTGGTCCTTCTTACTCTGCCGATCCTGCTGAAGAAGCAGCATGACCCACTCGACAAGCTGAAAGAACAGTCGAAGGGCCGCGCGCAAACCGCCGTCGACGGCAAGAAGCAGCGGCTTCGTTCGGGCAGTGGCCGGGGCGACAAGCTGCAGAAATACTCGACGTTCCTGGAACCGAAGGACGAAGAGGAATACGGCGCCGTCCGGCTGAAGCTGATGCAGGCCGGCTACCGGTCGAAGAACGCCGTCCGCACGTACCACTTCCTGCAGTTCATCCTTGGTATCGCGCTGCTGATCCTTGGGGCGCTGTACGCGATCCTGAAGTCGGCGACGGGCGAGCCGACGGTGACGCACCTGATCCTCTACGTCCTTGTGCCCGGCACGATTGGCTACATGCTGCCGAAATACTGGGTCACCAAGCGCCAGCAGCAGCGGCAGGAAGAGATCACGAACGGCTTCCCGGACTCGCTTGACCTGATGCTGGTTTGCGTCGAGGCGGGTAAGTCCCTCGACCAGGCGATCCAGCGGGTGTCGAAAGAGGTGCGCGCGGGCTATCCCGCCCTCGCCGAAGAATTCGAGATCGTGTCGAACGAGATGAAAGCCGGTAAGGACAAGTCCACGGTTCTGCGCGACATGGCCGAGCGGGCGGGCGTCACCGACGTGTCGTCCTTCGTGACCGTGATGATCCAGTCGGCCACGTTCGGTACGTCGATCTCGGAAGCGCTGCGGGTCTACGCCTCGGAAATGCGGGACAAGCGCGTGATGCGCGCTGAAGAGGCCGCGAACAAGCTGCCGACGAAGATGACACTGGCCACGATGATGCTGACGGTTCCGCCGCTGCTGATCATCCTGATCGGTCCGTCCATCTACGAGATCGCACAGACGCTGACCGCGGCCACATTCTTCTAAAGAATACGCTAAATCTGACGAAACCTCTTGATCGGACGGTGCCGCTTCGGGCACCCTCCGGCCAAGAGCAGATCCGCACAAAGCGGGACAACAAAGAAAACAGGTTTCGTCAGGACCAATGCGGTACGCGAAAGTCGGGATTTTCCTGACCGCTTCCTTGGCACTTTCCGCCTGCGACATGATCGCGGGCGACCCGACCGGGCCCTATGCGCCCGGCGTTTCCTCTCGCGCGGCAACGCAATCGGTGGACGGCCTCGTGGTCGGGCATCGTCTGATGGATGCGGGCGAGTACGAGCTGGCGCTCAAAGCCTATTACCGCGCAGGTGCCACCCACGGAATGAACGCGGACGTTTTGTCGGCCCTGGGGTCGGCCAATCTGAAACTTGGTCGCCTGTATCAGGCCGAGCGCACGCTGCGCGAAGCCGTCAAGAAGGACGAAACCTTTGTGCCCGCCTGGAACAATCTGGGCGTTGTTTTGATGGAACAGGGCAACTACGGCGAAGCGGCGCTTGTCTTCCGGCGGGCGTTCGCGCTGGATAGTGGCGAAAGTGTCGATATCCGTGACAATCTGGCCATCGCACTCGCCAAGATTGAGAACCCTGCGTATCTTGAAAATGATGAAAGCGGACCCGAGTTGATGCGGCGCGGAACGGGCGATTACCTTCTGCTGTCGACACCAAACTAACAAAAAACGGGCCGCACGAGAGCAGTTATAAGGAACAGGCGCCTATGCGGAAGTCTCAGGTAACCGCGCTGTGCCTTGTCAGCGCCCTCGCGCTGACGGCGTGCGCGCAACAAAATGCGGAAGCGGATGTGGAGCGTGCGCTGGCAACAGTGAACGCGTTGGACGAGAACAACCTGTCCAGCATCATGCTGCAATCGGCCGACCCGAATGAGGCGGTGGCGTACTTCAAACGCTCCCTCGCGCAAGAGCCGGATCGGGTGGATTTCAAACGCGGGCTTGGTCAAAGCCTGATCCGCGCCGGATCGGCACGGGAAGCGGCAGGCGTCTTCGCCGGGCTGGCTGCATCGCCCCAGGGCACGGACGAGGACAAGGTGAACCTGGCCGACGCGCTGATCCGCGCCGGTGACTGGGAAAAGGCCGAGGCGACGCTGGACACGATCCCGCCGACCTACGAGACGTTCAAACGCTATCGGCTTGAAGCGATGGTCGCGGATTCCAATGGTGAGTGGGACAACGCGGACAGTTTCTATGAGACCGCGATGGGTCTGACGACGCAGCCGTCGGGTGTGCTGAACAACTGGGGCTATTCCAAGCTGAGTCGAGGGGATTACAAGGACGCCGAGCGTCTGTTTGGCGAGGCGCTGGTCCATTCCCCCGATCTGTTCACGGCGAAGAACAACCTTGTTCTGGCCCGCGGGGCGCAGGGCACCTATGAGCTTCCGGTGATCGACATGGATCAGGTGGAGCGGGCGCGGTTGCTGCACACCATGGCCCTGTCGGCGATCAAGCAGGGCGATGTCATCATCGGCAAGGGCCTGTTGCGCGACGCGATCGAGACCCACCCGCAGCATTTCGAAGCCGCCGCGCGGAGCCTTGAGGCGCTGGAAGCTAACGTTCAGAACTAGCGATGCTTGCTGATCTGGGAGCGATCCTGTCGCAACGGTTTCCGCTCTCGATCAGCAGCACGACGGCGCTGGTCTTTCTGATCACGACCTTCCCGATTTGCGTCTGGGTCGCTTGGAGCGACATGAGCCGCATGAAGATCCCGAACATGGCGGTGTACGCTTTGTTCGGGTTGTTCGTTGTGCTCGGCCTCTTTCTCCTGCCTTTCAGTGAGTACCTGTGGCGGTTCGCCCAGGCGTTCGGGGTGCTGGTGGTCGGGTTCGTGATGAACGTAGCTTTGCGCATGGTGGGCGCCGGGGACGCGAAGTTCGCCGCTGCGATGGCGCCTTTCGTTGACCCAAGGGACCCGGTGCTGATGCTGATGGTCTATGCCAGCGTCCTGCTGGCTGCCTTTGCGACGCACCGTCTGTTCCGGGCCGTGCCTGCCATGAGGGCGGGGTTTCCTGGATGGAAAAGCTGGGAAAACCCGAAGTTTCCCATGGGGTTGGCGCTGGCCGGATCGCTGTCGATCTATTTCGTGCTTGGAGCGCTGTTCGGGGCCTGAGGGATTGCGCCGGCTTTCAGCCGTCGCGACGCTGGGGGGCCAGCCCCCCAGACCCCCCGGAGTATTTTCAGCCAGAAGAAGAGACTGGATTGGAGTTAGGGCTCGATCCTGAACGTTAGGGCGCGGTCGTTGCGGGAGATCTCGGTCAGGGTCCGGGCTTCGAAGAGTTTGAGAAGTTCGGATCGGGCGCGCGCGTTGATGGGGCACAGGGGGACGAGGAGGGTGCTTGCCTCCGTGAGCCCATGGTCGGTGCCGTAGTTCCACGGGGCCGCGCCGGGAGGGGGAGGCTGGTCGGTGTAGAGCCAGTGGGACGACAGCATGTCGGCGACGTACGTGCCGGAGGGCATGTCTTGGGCGAGGACCTCCATCGTGCCGGTGATGCCGGTGAGGAGCTGGCAGTCGGCGAGCGGTTCGCCTGCGACGGTGGCCGGTTGGGCCTCGTTGATGCGGTCGGCGAGCATGGCGAAGGGCGCGCCCGGGTCGTTCAGGACAGTGCGGGCGCGGACGAGATATGCGGGGCGGGTCGGGATGTGGACATCGGCCACTTCCGGACGGCCGGGGACCATTTGGGTGTAGCTCGCCGGGGGCAGCGTCAGGTGGCGCGGGGCTGAGAGGGCGTGGACGGTGATGGACGGTACGGCAAGGACCCAGGCCGACAGCGCGGCGAGGCCGGCGCCGGTGATGGCTCGATCGGTGTTCCACATCGCGGCGAGGAGCGTGCCTAGCAGGATCAGCCAAAGGGGGTCGTTGCCGTGGTTTTGCCAGGTCACCACGAGGAACGCGGGGAACAGGATGAGGATCGAGAGGCCCTCCACCCCCCTGCCCTTGCGGCGGAGGATCATGGCGCCAGCGAAGAGGGTCAGGGTAGCGGCGATATAGGTCGGCGCGATGATGAGATCTTGCAGCGGCAGGCCCGGCGCGTTGCGGAGGGGAGCGTTGGTGACGGCGAGGAGGTCGGCGATGTAGCCCATGCCGTTGAGCGGAAAGAACAGCGCGGCGCCAGTGACGGCGGTGACCGCGATCCCGGCGGCGAGGAAGCGGAGGTCGCCGCGCAGGAGGGCGATCAGCAGGAGGACAGGGGCGAAGGCGACGAAGTACGTGACCTTAAGATACGCGACAGCGCCGAGGAGGAGGCCGGAGAGCGCGCCGTCCAACAGCGGTCGCGGGGCCCCTGTTGGCGGCAGGGTCGTTAGGACGGTGGCGACGAAGACCATCACCCAGGCCCAGCGGTTATAGTGCATCGAGACGGCGGTGATCCCACGGTCGTCCCCGTGCGCGAGGGACGTGACAAGCAGCACGCAGAGCAGTGCGAACGCCCAGCCCGTTGCGGGCGGCAGGCGGCTGGTGGCAGCGCGCCAGATGAACGGCAGAAGGGCCAGCGCGACAAGCGCCTGTCCCGCGGTGTAAGAGAGGCCGAGCGGCAGGGTGCTTTGGAAGGGAACGAAGGGCCAGAAGGCAAGCGCGCCGAGGGGGGTCATGAAGTCGGCGTGGGGCGCCTCTCCGCCCGACATGCGCAGAACGATGTCAGCGAGGTGCAGCGCGTCGCCTTCGAAATTGGTGAGGTAAAGACCGCCCTTGAACGGGACCGACAGGCTCACCAAGGCGACGCAAAGCAGCAGGCCAAGCGCAAGTTTTGTGGGATTTGGACTGCTCATCCCTACCTCTTTCCCTTTTTTGGCCACATTAGCCCGTCATCACCCTAACGAACACGCTAATTGTCGGCGCGACCGCGTATTGCTGTCGGTCGTTGCGGTGAAGGAGACGGCCCGCCATGAACATGCAATCGTCCAATGTGATCGCCCCGCCGGCCCCGCGCGGGCTGGCCGAGATGAAGCTGCCGATGGTGATGATGCGCGACATCGTTCTGAAGACGATGTTCCGCCAGAACCTCGACATGGCGACCGAAATCGCGAAGGGCATCTGCCTGCCCCTGTCGGTGACGCAAGAGCTGATCGACCTCGCGCGGTCGCAGAAGCTGGTGGAGGCCACTGGTACGCTGCATGCGAACTCGGGTGGCGAGATGGGCTATCAGTTGACCGAGGCGGGTAAGTCGCGGGCGATGGATGCGCTGGCGCAGTCGGAATACTACGGCGCAATGCCGGTGCCGCTTGAGGTCTACCGCGAGCAGGTGCAGCGCCAGTCGATCCGGAACATCCAGATCACGCGCGATCAGCTTCTGGGCGCGATGAGCCACCTGATCCTGCCGGACATGTTGCTGGACCACCTCGGGCCCGCGGTTGGGGCCGGTCGTTCGATCCTGATGTACGGGCCGCCGGGTAACGGTAAGTCGTCGATCTCGAACGGGATCCGCGATGCGCTTGGAGACAAGATCTATGTGCCGCGCGCGCTGGAATATGCGGGTCAGGTCATCACCGTGTACGACCCGATCGTGCACTCGGCCGCCGAGAGCGAAGAGGACGACCCGAACTCGCTGCGGCGGACGTCGGGGCGGTATGACTCGCGCTATGTGCTGTGCGAGCGGCCGACGGTAATCACCGGTGGTGAACTGTCGCTGTCGATGCTGGACCTTGTCTATAACCCGACCGCGCGGACGTATCAGGCGCCGTTGCAGCTGAAGTCGACCGGCGGGATCTTCATCGTCGACGACCTTGGCCGTCAGGAAGAGCCGCCGCAGGCGCTCGTCAACCGCTGGATTGTTCCGCTGGAAGAATCAAAGGACATCCTGGCCCTGCAATCGGGCGAGAAGTTCGAGGTGCCGTTCGACACGCTCGTGATCTTCTCAACCAACTTCCACCCGAATGAGATCTTCGACAAAGCGGCCCTGCGCCGGATCTTCTACAAGATCAAGATCGACGGGCCAAACCAGCAGGATTACCTCAAGATCTTCGCGATGGTGGCGAAGAAGCGGAAGATGCCGCTGGATGAGGACACGCTCGTTCATCTGATGAAGAACAAGTACCCAGAGATCGACAACATCTATGCGAATTATCAGCCGATCTTCCTGATCGACCAGATGATCTCGATCTGCGACTTCGAGGGGACGCCGTATCATATGTCGCCGGACTTGATCGACCGGGCGTGGGCGAACATGTTCGTGAAGGACGAGGCGATCGTTCGGTAAGACCGGGCGCGAGCAGCGCTATCGTCGGGCCCAGGTCCGGCGATCCTACCGTTGTTCAGCTTGCTTTATGTCGACGTCCCTCCGTCGATCTGGGCGATGCGCTGGTTGCGATCAATCGCCGGGCCTCGGGTGGGCCCGTCGATAGCGCGGCGGCCTACGGCCTTGTTTCCGCGCTGGCTCGCGTACGACCTTCGCTAACCAACGATGGGGGTGGTGGGCAGATTGCCCACCCTACACCTACCGCGACCGGCGGTTCCTTTGTTCGGTAGGGTGGGCAATTTGCCCACCGCACCGTTTAGCCATCTGTACCAGTCGGATAGCCGTCGATCGTCTGTAGGTTCTTGCGGCGCCAGTAGTCTTTGACGCCATCGGGGCCCATGTCATCGTAGAACGGGACGAGTTCGTCGGGGCCGCGTTGGCCTTGGTACTCCATTACGGGCACGCCGGAGCCGCAGGAGATTTGGACGCCCTCCACCGTCATATCGAAGACTTGCCGGGCACCCGCGTAGTCGGGGAACTGGCCCGCCGCCTCGGCCCAGTCTGGGTCGTGGGGATGGACGGTTTTGGCCGTGCCGTAGACGCGCAGGATCTTAGCATCGCCTTCGAAGGCGCAGAACATCAGCGTCATGCGGTTGGACAGGCGCAGGTGGCCTGCCGTCTCATTCCCGCTGCCCGACAGGTTGATCCAGACGAGGCGGCCTTCGTCCACGACCTTCAGGCTGTCGAGGCCCTTGGGCGACACGTTCACCCGCCCCTCCGGAGCGGCGGTGGCGACGAAGAACATGGGCTGGCTACGAATGAACTCAATAAACGACGGTTTCAGTTTGGGCGCGAGCGGCATGGGTGAGTCTCCTTTCACAAAGTGAACATACCATGAACATGTGAGTTTCGGAACCCGATGGATTGCCGTGACGCTGAACGCCCCTACCCTGCCCGGGATGTCCGAGGCGCTTTTCGATAGTTGGTTCGCCAGCCGGGGTTGGTCGATCCACCCGCATCAGCAGGCGATGCTGGCGCGGGCGGCGGACCCGGCGCTGTTGCTGATCGCGCCGACCGGGGGCGGGAAGACGCTCGCGGGGTTTCTGCCAACGCTGATGGAACTGGCGGATGGCACGCATGAGGGGCTGCACACGCTTTATGTGTCGCCGCTGAAAGCGCTGGCGGCGGATATCAAGCGCAATCTCCGGACGCCAATTGACGAGATGGGCCTGCCGATCCGGGTGGAGGATCGGACAGGCGACACCTCAGCCACGCAGAAAAAGCGGCAGCGGGCGGACCCGCCGCATATCCTGCTGACGACGCCGGAAAGTCTTGCGTTGCTCACCAGTTATGAGGACGCGCCGCGGATGTTTGCGGGGCTGGAACGGGTGGTTGTGGATGAGATCCACGCGCTGGCGGAGTCGAAGCGGGGCGATCAGTTGATGCTCGCGCTCGGACGGTTGCAATCGCTGTGTCCGGGGCTGCGGCGGGTGGGCCTGTCTGCGACGGTGGAGGACCCCGACGGGATCGCGCGGTTCCTCGCCAAGCACCCGGACCCGTGCGAGATCCTGTACGCCGACCCCGGCCCCGACCCCGACATCGCAATGCTGGAGACTGAGGAGTATCCGCCCTGGTCGGGCGGCGGCGGGAAGTATTCGATCCCGCGCGTGCTGGAGGAGGTGAAGAAGCACAAGACGACGCTGATCTTCCACAACACCCGCGCGCAGGCGGAGATCTTTTTCCACGAGCTGTGGCTGGCGAACGAGGAAGGGCTGCCGATTGGCATCCACCACGGCTCGCTGGCCCGGGAACAGCGGGCGAAAGTTGAGGCGGCCATGGTCGCCGGCGACTTGCGGGCGATCGTGTGTACGGGCTCGCTCGATCTGGGGATCGACTGGGGCGACGTGGATCTGGTGATCCAGGTCGGCGCGCCGAAGAACGTGAAGCGGCTGGTGCAGCGGATCGGGCGGGCGAACCATCGGTACAACGCGCCGTCGAAGGCGCTGCTGGTGCCCGCGAACCGGTTTGAGATTGTGGAATGCGTGGCGGCGTTGGAGGCCGTCAAGGCGCGCGATCTGGATGGCGATCCGAAGGGGCCGGGACCGCGCGATGTGCTGTGTCAGCACATCATGATCGCAGCCTGCGCGGGGCCGTTCGATGCGGATGACTTGTTCGAGGAGTTTCAGACGGTTGGCGGGTTTGCGGACCTGACCCGGGAGGCGTTTGACAGCTGTTTGGATTTCGTGGCGACCGGAGGCTATGCGCTGCGCGCGTATGACCGGTGGAAACGGTTGAAGCAGCGGGATGACGGGCTGTGGGAGCTGCGCGATCCCCGCGCGGCGGCGCGCATTCGGATGAACCTCGGGACGATCCAGGACACCGACACGCTGAAGGTGCGGCTGCGAAACCGTCGTTCGCCGCTTGGGGAGATCGAGGAGGGATTTGCAGCGACTTTGACGCCGGGCGACACGTTCCTCATCGGCGGGCAGATCGTGCGGTACGAGGGGCTGCGCGAGATGACGGTGGAGGTGACGCGGCGGGCGGATAGGCCGCCGAAGATCGCGACGTTCATGGGGACGAAGTTCGCCACCTCAACCCAGCTTCAGGCGCGGATTCTGCGGATGTTTCGGCAGGAGGCGTGGCCGGAGTTGCCACGGCATACGGCTGAGTGGCTCGCGCTGCAGCGGGAACGGTCGAAGCTGCCCGAAGCAGACCGGATTCTGGTCGAGACGTTCCCGCATGACGGGCGCCAACAGATGGTCGTCTACGGCTTTGCGGGGCGGAACGCGATGCAGACGCTGGGGCTGATGCTGACCTCTCGGATGGAGGAAGAGGGGCTGGCGCCGATGGGCTTTGTCTCGACCGATTACGCTGTGTTGATCTGGGGGCTGGATCGGGTGACGGACCCCGCGCCGCTGTTCGAGCCGGAGGCGCTGCGGTCGGGGTTCGAGAGGTGGCTGACCGGCAATGCGGTGATGAAAAAGACGTTCCGAGCGTCGGCGACGATTGCGGGGCTGATCGAGCGAAACACCAACACGGCGCAGCGGAAGTCCGGGCGGCAGGCGACGTTTTCGTCAGATATCCTCTACGACACGCTCGTGAAGTACGACCCGGATCACCTGATGCTGCAGATCACGCGGGAGGAAGCGTTGAAGGGCCTCGTCGACTTCGGGCGGATTGAAGAGATGCTGGCCCGCACGGCGGGACGGATCGATCTGGTTGAGCTTGACCGTGTGACCCCGCTTGCCGCGCCGCTGTTTCTAGAGCCCGGGCGCATTCCGGTGCACGGCCTCGCGACAGAACGGCTTCTGGAAGAAGAGGTGACGCGACTGATGGAGACGTCAGGGCTCGCCGAGATCGAGGTGCCGAAGAAGCAATGGCGGGTTCCGTTTTGAGGAGGCGTGCCGGGCTGAAGCCCGGCCTACCGTCGAAGGATCGTGGGGTGTGGTGTCTGCTGCTTGCATCGTGTTCGTAGATACGGCAGGAACGAAGCATGAACGAGGCGGTGATCGAGTTGGCCGGGGCGCGTTTGGTGCCTTTGGCGTCAGGCGGGCTGTATTGGCCGGACGAGCGGTTGCTGTGTGTTTCGGACTTGCATCTTGGCAAGTCGGACCGGATTGCGCGGCGGGGTGGGACGATGCTGCCGCCGTATGAGACGCGGGATACTCTGGCGCGGATTGAGGCTGACCTTAGCGCGACGGGCGCAAAGACCGTGGTTTGTCTGGGCGACAGTTTCGATGACCGGGCGGCGGCGGAGAGCCTGGAGGACAGTGAGGTGGAGTGGATCCTGCGGCTGCAGGCCGGGCGGCGCTGGGTCTGGATCGAGGGGAACCATGATCCCGGGCCGGTAAACCTTGCGGGGACATATCTTGCCGAGATGCCCGTGGGCCCCTTGGTCTTTCGGCATATTGCGCAAGCCGACGCGCAGGGTGAGGTCTCGGGCCACTATCACCCGAAGGCAGAGCTTTCGGCGCGCGGGCGGCGGGTGGTTCGTCGGTGTTTCTTGTGGGATGGCGACCGGATCGTGATGCCAGCCTATGGGACCTATACGGGCGGGCTGAGTTGGACGTCTCCGGTGCTGCAAGGACTGATGAGCAAAGGGGCACAGGCGGCGCTTCTGGGCTCTCCTGTGCGCTGTGTGCCGGTGCCCGGCGTGTCGGCATGAGCGTGGCTTCATTTGAAGACCGGGTTCGGGAGAGCTTTGCGTCACAGGGGCTTATGCAGACCCTGGGGGCGGAATTGACCGAGGTGTCGGAAGGGCATGTCGTGATTGAGGCGTCCCTGTCGCCTGCAGTGTCGCAGCAGCAGGGCGCCGCGCATGCAGGGCTGACATTTGCGATTGGCGACAGCTCAGCCGGGTATGCGTCGCTGTCGATGATGCCGAAGGATTGCGAGGTTGTGACGGCGGAGATGAAGATTCACCTGCTTGCCCCGGCGGTCGGAGAGCGGCTTGTGGCGATAGGTCGGGTGGTGAAGCCGGGGCGCCGGTTGTTCGTGGCGGCGAGCGATATCTGGGCCGTGACGGGCGACGAGCGGCGGCAGGTCGCCACGCTGCTGGGAACGATGGTGCCCGTGCCCGTTTAGCGATCCGCTCGTCGGCCCTTACGGGCACGCCTCGCTATTGGGCGACTTCGGACTCAGCTAGCCCCTTGCGTGGTCGAGGTGTGGCCACACCGGCTGGCCGGGGATGTGCAGGCGCAGGGTTTGACCGAGGGACAAGGTGCCTTCCCGCTCGACCGAAGCGGTGACGCCGCGGCGGTTCTTGGCGGCGGCTTTGAAGGCACGGCCCTGGCCGGGGCCGTGGGTGTCGATGGGTTTGGCGGGGAGGTGGCAGGGACGGTTTTCCATGTCGAGGATCAGGGTCGCGCCGTCCCCGTCCGCCTGCAGGCGCGATGACGGCGGGACCAAGGTGAAATCCGGTATACCCTTGATGACAAGCGACGCGCCGACGAACTCTGGCCCCAGCGCGCCGACACCCATGTCACCGGCGATGAGGTCAAGCTCTTCCTGCGACATCACCGAGAGCTGGCGGGTGTTGCGGATTGTTGTGCCTTTGGGGTGCTGCGAGGTGACCCTGGCACAGGACGGGCGTGTGAGGCCGCCATGGGCCTCACCCTCGATCCCGGCGAAGGTCAGTCGCGCCTCCGTCAGCGGCTCGGACATGAGCGTGGCGTCCCGGTCGGGCGTGCGCCCGAGGTAGACGATTGTGGCGGTGAACTCGGTTGGGATCAGGGCGGGCATGCTCGCGACCTTTTGCTGGTCCGCCCTAGATCGCCCGAGCGTCGCGTGGCCGCAAGGCAACTTTGACCCCGAGGCCGGGGCAGCCTTGCCATGTTTGCTTGCGAAGTATGTCCGTCGCCGAGAGTGACATCCACGTGAGACTCTTCTTACGCGCTCTGCTGAACCTCATCCGCCATCTTCGCTTTACGGTCGCGGCGGCTGTTCCGTTATTCCTGGCGTATCTTGTCATGGAATGGTCCGCGTATCACGAGGGCCTCGTTCCCGACGCCGTCTTGGAGGTCTTCCCGCTTTCGATCGTGCTGTTTACCGCATTGCTGTTCGCTTTCGTGTCGATGATCGTGGCGGTTGGGGCCTACCGCACGTTCCTGTCGCCGCGACCGCCGCCGATCCGGGACGCCTTCTTTGGGAAAGCCCGGGTGTACCGCAGCTATTTCCCGCGAACGCTGGTTGTCACCATTCTGGCCGCGGTTCCTGCCATGGGCGTCTTTCTCACTATGGAGGCGTTTTTCCTTCAACGTCTGATCACGCTCAGCGGCACGACCCCCATCCAAGGCGCTTGGATATTCTTTCTTCAGCAGCAGCATTTGACCCTTGTGTTCTCCACCCTCGCGATCTCAATCGGCGTGTCGCTGCCGGCCATAGCGAATGGACGGCACGTCGGGTTCTGGCGGTCGATCAGGGTTGGCATTCGGGAGGTGCCAGCCGTGCTTGTGGCTGTCGCGCTTCTGACGCTGCCGGTCTGTTTCATCTACGCAACGCTGGGCCTCGATGCGCAGCCGCTGGCGTTCGAGGTGTCGGTAAGCGGGCCTGTGGCGATTGTGGAGACGCTTTATGTGCTGATGGAGATGTCGATCCTCGCAGAGGTCTATCGTCGGGTGCGACCAAGCCTGGGCGAGGAGGACCCGGACGGGCCGGTGGACCCCGACGTGTTTGCGTAGGTCGCAAACGGAGGGGCCGGTCGCAAATGGGCGAGACGGTTGGGGCCCCGTGGTGGCCCGATGGGTCAGGCCAACACGAGGAGGACGTGATGGGCGACCTTGATCTGAAAGACGTGGCAGCGGCGTATGAACGGGACGGGTTTGTCTCGGGCCTGCGGTTCCTGTCGGAAGGGGATGCAGCGACGCACAGGGCGGCGCTAGAGGCGGCGGAGGCGGAAGTGGGGCCGCTGCATTACAAGCCGAAAGTGCACACGATTCTGACCTCACCTTTGGCGCTGGCGACGGACCCAGCGGTGCTGGACGTGGTGGAGGCTATGCTGGGGCCGGACATCCTGCTGCACAACGCCACGTACATCGTGAAGGAGCCCGGCACGGCGAGCCATGTGAGCTGGCATCAGGACCTCACCTTCTGGGGGCTGAGCCATGATGATCAGGTGACGTTCTGGCTTGCTCTGTCTCCGGCGACGGAGCTGTCGGGGTGCATGCGGATGGTGCCGGGCAGCCATGTGGGCGGCATGGCGAAGCATGAGGTGACGGAGGACGACAGCAACGTCCTGCTGCAGGGTCAAACGGTGCGGGACGTGGACGAGGCGGCCACGGTTATGTGCCCGCTGGCCCCGGGTGAGGCGTCGTTCCACCATGGCTGGACGTTGCATGCGTCGATGCCCAACCGCTCTACCGATCGGCGGATCGGGCTGAATGTTCAGTACCTTGCGCCGCATGTACGGCAACTGAAGGACGACGCCGACACGGCCCTGCTGGTGCGCGGGGAGGATCGGTACGGACACTTTGGGGAGGACGTTCCGGCGACGGAAGACCTTCACCCGGTCGCGGTGGCGCGGCAGGCGGAGTTGCAGGCGCGGTACGAGGCTGTTGCCGGGACGATGTGACCCGAAACCAAGTCACCGCAAGCCTCTGCCCGCGGTGACGGAATTTTGAAAATTCCGGTACGATTTCTTCCAGAAATCGGCGTCTTACGTCGGTTCCGGCTCCATCCCACCGTCGTCGCTGCGGGGTTTGGAGCGGGGCTTGGTCTTAGGAATCGCCGTGACGGACGCGGGGGCGTTGCCCTGTGGCGTGTCGTCCTCGTCGTCGCCTCGGTTCAGCGGTTCGCCGTTGATGACCTTCTGGATTTCGTTGCCGGTGAGCGTTTCGTACTCCAGCAGACCCTGAGCCAGTCGCTCCCACCCTTCTTCCTGCTCTTTCAGGATGCGCAGAGCAGTGGCGTAGCCTTCGTCGATGAACTCTTTGACCTTGGCGTCGATGCGCTTCTGCATCTCTTCGGAGTGCGACGACCCGCCGTTATACGCGCCCAGGTAGCTTTGCTGTTCGTTGGCGTAGTCCACCAAGCCAAGCTCTTCGGCATAGCCGTACTGGGTGACCATCGCGCGGGCGATCTGAGTCGCCTGCTTGATGTCCTGCGAGGCGCCGGAGGTGATGTTCTCCTTGCCGAACTTGATCTCTTCCGCCGCGCGACCGCCCATGGCCATCGCAATGCGTGAGGTAAACCACGTGTAGCTGGCCGAGATACGGTCTCGTTCCGGCAGCGACAAGACCAGACCCAGCGCGCGACCGCGCGGGATGATCGTCGCCTTGTGGATCGGGTCGTGCTGCGGGACGTTGAGGCCGACGATTGCGTGGCCCGCCTCGTGATAGGCGGTCAGCTGCTTCTCCTCCTCGGACATGACCATAGAGCGCCGCTCGGCCCCCATCATCACCTTGTCCTTCGCATTCTCAAAGTCTTCCATCGTCACAAAGCGTCGGCCCACACGAGCGGCCATCAACGCACTTTCGTTCACGAGGTTCGCAAGATCGGCGCCCGAGAAGCCCGGCGTGCCGCGCGCGATGATGCGCAGGTCGACGTCGGGGCCCAGCGGCACCTTGCGGGCGTGGACACCGAGGATCTTTTCGCGGCCTTTGATGTCGGGGTTCGGGACCTGAACCTGACGGTCGAAGCGGCCCGGACGCAGCAGCGCGGGGTCTAAGACGTCGGGGCGGTTGGTTGCGGCGACGATGATTACGCCATCGTTGGCCTCAAAACCGTCCATCTCGACCAGCAACTGGTTCAGCGTCTGTTCGCGCTCGTCATTGCCACCGCCATAGCCGACGCCACGCGAGCGGCCAACTGCGTCGATTTCGTCGATGAACACGATGCACGGCGCGTTCTTCTTGGCCTGCTCGAACATGTCGCGGACACGGCTGGCGCCGACGCCAACGAACATTTCCACGAAGTCGGAGCCCGATATGGTGAAGAACGGCACGCCCGCCTCCCCCGCGATGGCGCGGGCGAGGAGCGTTTTACCCGTGCCCGGAGGGCCCACCAGCAGTGCGCCCTTGGGGATTTTGCCGCCGAGGCGCGAAAACTTCTGCGGGTTGCGGAGGAATTCGACGATTTCCTCAAGCTCTTCCTTGGCCTCGTCGATGCCGGCGACATCGTCGAAGGTCACTCGCCCATGCTTTTCGGTCAGCAGCTTCGCCCGAGACTTGCCGAAGCCCATGGCCCCGCCGCGCCCGCCACCCTGCATGCGGTTCATGAAGTAGATCCAGACGCCGATCAGGATGATAAAAGGTAGGAAAGTCATGAGGATGGTCGTAAAGCCCGACTGTTCCTGCGGGGTCACGCGGTAGGGGACGTTCTGCGCCTCTAGCCGTTCCGCCGTGTTGGCGCCTTCGGGCTGGATCGTCACGTAATCGCCGCCATCGGTGCCCTTGTACAGCACGCGCTCGCCATCCAGCGTGGCACTTTGCACTTGCCCGGTGTTCACAGCTTCCACGAACTCGGAATAGTTGCGGGTGCTCGAATTCATGGTCGAATTGCCGCCCGAGAACAGGTTGAAGAGCGCCAGGATCAGCAAGAAAAGCACGACCCAGAAGGCGATGTTACGCATGTTTCCCAAGAAAATATCTCCTCTGCGGCGCTTCGTGGGCACCGTTCGCTTGTTGGGAATGTAGCTATCCGTTGAATATGTTCAATGTGAGACGAGCGACTTCAGGAAGTCATCCTTACCTGGTGCCTGCGCGGCCCACCCGTTTTCAAGGCCCGCGAGGGGGGCGGAAACCAGCATTTCCCCCTGCCAGACCGAGGGGGAAGCCAGCAGCGTGGCCCGGGGGCGCCCAGTGTTTCGCCAGTCGGGGCAGTTCTTTACCGCCTCGCCCAAAGCGCGGATTTCTAGGGCATCGTCGGTGGGGCCGGTCAGCGTCCAGCGGGTGTCCCACGGCATTGACGTAGGGGAGCGGGTTTCCGCCACTGCGGCATGTTCGCGCGTGATGCGGACGGTCATCTGGCTGACCAGCAAGCGGCAGCCGTGCAGCGCGGTGTTTTTGCCCAGCGACACGGCGACCTCGGCTTCGATCATCGGATCGCGGCGGGGCGGGTAGTCGGCGGAGGCGACCCATTGCAGGCCCTTGGCCAGAAGGCGGCGCTGGATTTCGTCCGGTTGGCGGCGAAGGGCGGCGCGGTCGAAGATCAGGTCGCCCGCGTCGGATTTGGTCAGGTCCTCGGCCGCGTCAAAGGTGATGCGCTCCAGCGATTGGCGGGTGAGGCGCATGTGGAGGGCGACGTCGGACAGGGTTTCGGCAGTCAGGCCCAGCGGTTCCAAGGTCGCGAGGGCCTTGCGGGCCTTGATGCGGTCGAAGGCCTCGTCCTCGTTCGAGGGGTCGTCGACCCAGCGCACCCCACGCCGTTCAAGGCTGTCGCGCAGGGCCGAGCGGCGTGCGTGGAGCATGAGGGGGCGGTCAAAGCGGATGCCGTGGCGGGTCATGCGGTGGGACATGGCCGACAGGCCATCGACCCCGGCGGCGCGGGCGAGGCGCATGAGGACGGTTTCGGCCTGATCATCCATCGTGTGGCCCAAGGCGATGGCGTCGAGGCCCAGATCGCGGCCCCAGTCGGCCATCATCGCATAGCGGGTGCGGCGGGCCTGATCCTGCAGATTGCCCTTCCCGTCCCAGCCCTGCCATTCGACGATGGTGTGCGGGATGCTGAGGCCGGTACAGATGCGTTCAACATGCAGGGCCTCGCTCGCCGCCTCGGGCCGGAGGCCGTGGTTCACCGTGACAGCGAAGAGGGTGGAGCGACCCCAGTCGTGCAGCAGATGCAGGAGTGCAAGGCTGTCGGACCCGCCGGATACGGCGACGCCGAGGCGTTTCGGAGGTTGGGAGCCGTAGAACCTGTCGATATCGTCGACAAGCAGCGCGTCGGACGTCACACGCAGCCCAGGTCCGCCCGGGCCGTCTGTGCTTCGATCGACGCCTGCGACGTCGGGAAGCGCTGCGTCACCTCGATCAGCATCACGCAGGCTTCGTCGGCCTGGCCCAGCGCATCGAGCGTCAGGCCCAGTTCCAGCAGGGATTGCGGGGCGATGGGGCTGGACGGGTCGCCTGAGAAACTTTCAAGGAATGCCCGCGCCGCACCCGAGGTGTCGCCCAAAGCAGCGAGGGCCTTGGCGCGCCAGTAGTGCGCTTCGCTGGTCAGGGGGCCGCCGGTGTAGGTCTCGGTGAAGGTGGCGAACTGGATGACGGCTGTTTCGTAAGAACCCGCCTCAAAAGCCTCGCGAGCGCGGTCAAAATCTGACTGCTCGCCAACGGCGAGCTGTGCACCGCCCGTGCCATCGGGACTGGAGGGTGAAATGGCGGCGGTCTGGGTGTCACCCAGGTTTTCTCCGCCAAGGGTCGTCGTCTGGCCCAGTTGGGTGATGTCGCCGCCCTCAAGCTCCACCAGGCGAAACTCAAGGTCACCGATGCGGTTGGTGCCGTCGGACACGATCCGGTTTACGCGGTTTTCCAGCTGTTCCGTCTGGGCGGTCAGCCGGGTCAGGGCAGATTCCATCGCGTCAATGCGGTTCAGCGCCGACGTCCCCTGCAGTTGCACGGCGGTGGGGCTGCCGGTTGTCGACAGCTCCCGCCTAAGGGTCTGGATTTCGACGTAGAGCACCGACAGTTCTTGCCGAATGTCCGCGAGCGTTTGTTCGCGGTCGGTGGCCGTGGCGGCACTCGCCCAAGCCAGAAGCACGGCAAAAGCTGTCAGCAGTCGCATCGGTTACACACCCGCTCCGGCGCCGAGGACCGTCACGGCCCGGCGGTTCTGGGCATAGCATTCCTCTGTCGAGCAGATCTCAATCGGGCGCTCTTTGCCATAGGTCACGGTCTTCAACCGGTTAGGCGCCACGCCCTGCGAGACGAGGAAATCTTGCACCGCGCTGGCCCGGCGGGCGCCGAGGGCGAGGTTGTATTCGCGCGTGCCGCGTTCGTCCGCGTGACCTTCGATGATGGCGGTGTAGCCGACGTTCGTCGTCATGAACTGCGCCTGACCCAGCAGGGTTTGCTGCGCCTCGGGCGTCAGCGTGGCTGTGTCCACGACGAACAGCACGCGGTCGCCGATCTGGCTTTGGAAATACGCGGCTGAGGTCGGATCGCCGAGCCCCGCTTGATCGATCCCCGAAGTGCCGGTCGCGGCGTCGCTGTTGTTGAACCGGTCGGCGGTCGTGGAACAGGCCGACAAGGCGGCAGCAGCGAGGAAGAGGAAGGCCGTTGTTCTGAGTGTCATGGGTTTGATCCTATGTACGAGTACTGCTCATTTTTTCACAAGCTTAGCATTGCGCGAACGCCTTGAAAAGCGGGCCTCTCAGGGCAAGAGCGGGGACCACGACGGGTCGGACGCCGCGCCCGGTAAGGGGACGCGGCGCAGATTACGCCCCGACACGTCGACCGAGAACAGCGCAGGCGCGCCCTGAGAGCCCGAAGTTTCGCGGGTGAACATGATGACGCGCCCGTTCGGCGCCCATGTCGGGCCCTCGTCGAGGAAGGACGCGGTGAGCAAGCGTTCCTCTGAGCCATCGGTGCGCATCACGCCAATGTGAAAGCGACCTTCGTTTTGTTTGGTGAAGGCGACCATATCGCCGCGCGGGCTCCACACCGGGGTGCCGTAGCGGCCGTGCCCGAAGCTGATGCGCTGGGGATCGCCGCCGTTGGCGTCCATCACGTAAAGCTGCTGGGTGCCGGAACGGTCGCTTTCGAACACGATCCGTGAGCCGTCGGGCGAGAACGAGGGCGCCGTCTCAATCGAGGGCGCGGAGGTCAGCCGCGCGCGGTCGCCGGTGGCAAGGTTGAGCTTGTAAATGTCGGTATTGCCGCCCTCGGCCAGCGAAAACACTGCTGTTTGCCCGTCGGGGGCATAGCGCGGGGCGAATGTCATCGTCTCGGTCGGGACGTTCAGCGGGCGGCGCGTGGCGGTGTTGACGTTGAGTTCGTAGATCTGCGGGAAGCCGGTTTCATAGCTGGTGTAAAGCACCCGGTCGCCCTGCGGTGAAAAGCGGGGCGCCAGCACGATCGAAGCCGCATCGGTCAGGAAAATCGCGTTCTGGCCGTCATAGTCCATGATCGCGATGCGCTTTTGGCGGGCGTTCTTGGGGCCGGTTTCCTGCACATAGACGACACGGCTGTCGAAGTAGCCGCTTTCGCCCGTGATGCGGGAATAAACCTGATCGGAAACCTTGTGCGCCATCCGGCGCCATGTCTGCGGGGTGCCTGCGAATTGCAGGCCCTCGCCCAGCGGCGCCTCGGAGAAGACGTCGAACAGGCGGAACTTGACGATCAGCCGACCGGAGGCGTCGAGGCTGACAGCGCCGGTCACCAGCCCCTGCGCGTTGATGGCCTTCCAGTCCGGGTATTGCACCGGCGACTCAAAGTTCGTGACCTGCGAGATGAACGCGCTTTGCGGGATCTCGCGGAACAGGCCGGTGCCGGTCAGGTTCTGGCCCACCAGCGCGGCGATGTCGCGGGCGTATTGCTCGGCCCCCGGGGTTTCGGCCGTGAAGGGCACGACGGCGACGGGCAGCGGCTCGATCACACCTTCGGTGATCTCGATCCGAAGCGGGCCGTTCTGTGCGGCGGCTGGGGCCGCGAGGGCGGCAAGGACAAACGCGAGTGTACGGAGAAAGGTCATCGAAGCCTCATTCCCTCTGGGTTGAAGGTGATCTCGATCTGGCGCCACGTGGCATACTTGTCCGGCGGTAGCGGGAAACCGCCGCGTTGACAACGCAGGATGGCGCGACGTGCCTTTTCATAGGCGGTCCGTTGGGCAGAAGAATCCCCGCCAGTGGCGGACACCTGCCTGACCTGATTGCCGACAACGGTGCCGTCCTGGTTCAGATCGAATGCGACCGTCACGGTCACGTCGGCGGAGCGTCCGCCCACATCCACGTCCCAACAGCCCGAGACGGCAACGCGGAATGCCTCCCGCTCGCCAAAGCTGAGCGGGGGGCCCGAAGGCGCGGCAGGGGTGTCGGATTGGCTGTTGGCCACGGCCTCGGCCACCGCGTCGGCGATGGCGTCTTGCGAAGGCTGCAGTGCCGGGTCGGGCTCTGGCTCCGGTTCTGGCTCGGCCCCGGCCTGGCGCACGGGGGGACGCGTGCGAGGGCGCGGGGCCGATGAGGGCGCGAGGGTCGGGGTCTCGGCCTCGGTCACGATTTCTGTCGTCGCCTCTTCCGGGGCCTGCGGGGCCTCTTCGGGCTGCGGCGGCTCGGGCGACGGCGCGGGGGCGGTGTCTTCGACAACCTCGGGGCCGTCTTCGACGTCCGGCGGCGGGGCCGGGGCGACTTGTGGCGCAACGCGGGGGGCCGGGGCGGGCGTCGCCTCGACCGGCGCGTCGGGGCGGTCATCGGGGACGGGCGGCGCCTCTTGCGGGGGCAAAGTGTCTGAGATTTCAGCCTCTTGCTGCGCCGGGTCCGGGGGCTGGTCGGCTGGTGTGTCGCTTTCGGGGGCGTCGGGTTGGCTGATCTGCGGCACCTCGGGCGCGGTGTCGGACAGCGCGGCAATCTCGGGCGCGGCCTCGGTTTCCGGGGCGTCCGGCTCTGCCGTGTCGGAGGTGACGCTGGGGGCCACATCGGGCGCCGTCAGCGCGGCGAATTCCTGCGCCGAGATGACCGAGACATCCGCCACGGACACCACATCCGGCATCCGTGACCGGGTGAACAGGCCCCCGAACAGAAGTCCGAGGATCAGGAGGGCGTGCGCCACCCCGGATATGTAGGCACCTGTGGACAAGGGCCCCTCACCCCTCTCGCCCGTCCAGGCGCGGGCCGCCGGTGTCGGTCACCAGCCCGATGGACGAGAATCCACCGGCGTTCAGCGCGCCCATCACCTGCATCACGCGTTCATACGGGATGGCCCCATCGGCGCGGAGGAAGATCTTGTCGTCCTCCCGCTCCGCCGCGACCGCGCGGAGGCGGGGGATGAGGTCGGCCTCGGGCACCTCGGTCGTCTGGATTTGCAGGCCGCCATCGGCGGTCATGGTGATTGTGAGCGGCTCTTCCTGCTCGGACGGCAGCGCTTCAGCGGCGGTTTTCGGCAGTTCCACCGGCACGCCCACCGTCAAAAGCGGCGCGGCGACCATAAAGATGATCAGCAGCACCATCATCACGTCGACAAACGGCGTCACGTTGATCTCGGCCATCGGTCGGCTGCGACGCCGCCTGCGACGTCGGCTTCCCCCGCCGTCGCCCTCCATCACCCCGGCGCCCATCAGGTGCGATCCAACTGGCGCGAGAGGATGGTGGCGAATTCATCGGCAAACGCCTCGTAATTCGCGACGATGCGGTCGCTGTCGGCGGAAAGCTTGTTGTAGAAAATCACCGCCGGGATCGCGGCCAGCAATCCAAGGCCGGTGGCCAGCAGCGCCTCGGCAATCCCGGGCGCCACAACGGCGAGATTGGTGTTCTGCGCCTTCGCGATCTCGATAAAGGCGTGCATGATCCCCCAGACTGTCCCGAACAGCCCGATGAACGGCGCCGTGGAGCCCACGGTGGCCAGCAACGGCAGGCCCTTCTGCAGCCCCTCCGCCTCCTTCGCGATAGCCACGTCCATCGACCGGTCGATCCGGCTCTGCGCCCCGGCGATCAGCCCGCCGTCTTCCTTGTGGGAGCGTTGCCATTCGACCATCCCGGACACGAACACCCGTTCAGAAGGGCCCCGGGGCGTATCGCCGATCTTGGTGTAGAGCTCATCAAGCGGCTCCCCCGACCAGAACGCCTTGTCAAAGCGGTTCGCTTCGCGCCGGGCGCGGCGGTAGTCGATGAGTTTCTGGATGATCACCGCCCACGCCCAGAACGAAGCGAGGATGAGCATGACCATCACGATTTTCACTGTCAGGGTGGCGCGTGCGAAAAGCGACCACATGGAGAAGTCAATCTCCTGCGCGAGCGCGAGCGTTTCGGTTTCCATAATGCCTGCTCTGTCGTGTACCGCTGCCGCTTATTCTGCGGCGTTCATTAAAGCGAATCATAGCCCAATGCGCGGCGGATAGCCAATAACATCGGCAACGGGTCGCCTTACGTTACGGCGGTTTCCAGCGCTTCGCGCAATTCCGCCGGCAGGCGTGCGGGCCGCCCGGCCTCAGTCAGCGCCACAAGCGTGACCTCTGCGGCGAAGAGCATGTCGCCATCCCGCGCCACCCGCTGGGTCAGAACGAGGCGCGCCCGTGTCAGGGCGCGAAGCGTGGTCCGCACCGTGAGAACGTCGTCGAATTTCGCGGGCGAGAGGTAGTCGGCTTCCACCCGACGAACTGCAAAGACAATGCCCTGCTCGGCCTTCACCTTCACCTGATCGATGCCAAGCGTCCGCACCCATTCGGTGCGCGCGCGTTCAATGAACTTCAGATAATTCGCATAGTACACGATCCCGGCGAGGTCAGTGTCCTCATAGTACACACGGCAGGTGAATTCGTGGGCCATCCGCCCGCTATGACCGAGGGACGCGCCCCCGTCCAGTCACCGGCCTATGCGTGTACGCGCACCCGAACCGTCCAACACCGGTGTACCGGAACTGTGATCTCTGCCATGGCTGTGCCGCACGGCATGGAGGCGCACAATGGCGGACGACATCCTTCGACGCTCAGACTTCCCCGACGGCTTCATCTTCGGCGCCGCCACAGCGGCTTACCAGATCGAAGGTCACCGCTTTGGCGGGGCTGGGCCTTGCCACTGGGACACGTTCTCTGCCTCCGGTCGCAACGTCGTTCGCAACGAAGACGGATCGCTTGCCTGCGATCACTACCACCGCTGGCCCGAAGACCTTGACCTTTTGAAGGATGGCGGCTTCGATGCCTACCGTTTTTCCACGTCCTGGGCCCGGGTCATGCCTGACGCCGTGACGACCAATCCCGACGGCCTCGACTTCTACGACAAACTGCTCGACGGAATCCTCGAACGCGGCCTGCGCCCCTATCTGACGCTCTATCACTGGGACCTGCCATCTGCTCTCGCCGACGAGGGCGGCTGGACCAACCGCGCCACAGCCCAACGCTTCGCCGACTACGCCGCCGTCGTGATGGCGCGGTTGGGGGATCGGCTGGACCGCACCGCCACAATCAACGAACCCTGGTGCGTGAGCTGGCTCAGCCACTACATCGGAGAGCACGCCCCCGGCCTCCGCGACATCCGCGCAGCAGCGCGCGCGATGCACCATATTCTGCTGGCCCATGGTTTGGCCGTGGAACGCCTGCGTTCCGACGGGCACGCAAACCTCGGAATCGTCCTCAACTTCGTCGACATCATCGCGGCCGACGACACACCCCAAGCGCTGGCCGCCCTCGACCGCGCCGACGCGATCAGCAACCGCTGGTTCATCGAAGCGCTCTCAAAAGGCACTTATCCAACGGCCGCGCTCGACGGCCTCGCGCCCCACATGCCGCCCGATTGGCAAGGCGACATGGCCACCATCTCAACCCCAATCGACTGGCTCGGCGTAAACTACTACACCCGTGAAACCGTCTCGGAAGACCCCGGCACCGCCTGGCCCGCGATCCAGCACCACGACGGCCCCCTGCCCAAAACCCAACTGGGGTGGGAAATCCATCCGGATGGCCTCGCCAACCTGCTGATCCGCATCGCGACTGACTACGTCGGCAACCTCCCCATCGCTGTCACGGAAAACGGCATGGCGTGGGACGACCGTATCGAAAGCGGCGCCGTCAACGACACCACCCGCGTCGCCTACCTACGCGACCACATCGCCGCGACCCGGCGCGCGATGGAGGCCGGGGCCAACGTGGACGGCTACTTCTGCTGGTCCCTGCTCGACAACTTCGAATGGGCCTTCGGGTACGAGAAACGCTTCGGCATCGTCCATGTCGACTTCGACACCCTGAAACGCACCCCGAAAGCCTCGTATCTCGCGCTCAAGGCGGCGCTGACTAGGCGCTGACCTTCGGTGCAGCCCCCGTGGACGTCCCGACCACCAGCTCCGCCTCCAAAAGCTGCTCCTGCACTGACTGCGCGGGCTGCTCGATCTGGCGGATCAGCATCTCGGCCAGCCTTTGCCCGGCCTCGCGGACCGACGATCTGACGGCCGTGAACACGGGCACGGTCTGGCGATTGCTCAAGTATGACAGGTCGTCATCATGCGCGATGACAGAGACATCCTGCCCCATCGTCAGCCCCGCCTCCTGTATCGCCCGCCGTACGCCAATGGCCTGCGTGATCGACGACACCACCACCGCCGACGGTGGAACCGGTCGCCCCAGCATCTCGCGCATTGCGCCGTGACCCTTGTCCTCGGTCATCGGTCCGTTCGTCATAAGCGCTGGGTCGGCCTTGATGCCCGCCTCGGTCAACGCCGCCACGTACCCGGCCCGGCGGCGCACCGCATAGTCCACCGTCTCGTTTCCGTTGATCAGCCCAATGCTGCGATGGCCAAGATCCATCAGAAACCGCGTGGCGCGGTGAAATGCCCGGGTGTTGTTCACGTCAAGCCACGAATAGGGCGCAGTGATCCCCCTCGCACGGCCATGCATAACGAAGGGCATTCCAATCTCATGCATCAACGCAATGCGGCTGTCATTCTCGCGCGGAAGTTGCAGGACAACCCCGTCCACGGCGCCCTCCGACCGCAGCTTGCGGAACGTCATCGCCTCCTGATCCGGCTTCGCCAGTCGCATCGACAGGCTATAGCCAAAGTCAGCGCACCGCTCCGTCAGGCCGCCGATGAAATCCCCTGCAATCGGGTTGACCATCTCCTCGGTGTCGTGGCTCGATACGATATGCCCGATGTAAAACGACCGGCCCGTTGCAAGCGCCTTCGCCCGCTGGTTGGGCTGATAGCCATGCTGTGCTGCTGCCTCAACAACCCGCGCCCGAGTCTTGGCGCTGACCTCCGGATACCCGGCGAGCGCGCGCGACACCGTCGTGGGCGACAGCCCCAGATGCGAGGACAACTCTCTCAGCTTCATACCTACCAAACCGCTTTGAATCGGCGTCAAATTACAATGAAGCATGCATAGGCTCCCGCAATCGCGCAACATCGATTATTGACATACGCGAGCGGATGCAGACTATTGCTACCGTCCAAACCGGTTTGATTCTGGAAAAGTGTCAGTCGGGCCGGGACTGAAATGGGAGGAAACAATGAAATCCGCTTATCTTGCGGGCGCCGCCGCGCTTGCAGTCATGTCGTCGTCCGCCACAGCCGAGCAAGTGACCGTCTTCGGACCATGGCTTGGCCCCGACCAGGAAGTGGTTGAACAGGTGCTCGCCGTGTTTGCCGAGCAGTCCGGCCATGACGTTCGCTACACCGGCTCGGACAGCTTCGAGCAGCAAATCATGGTCGATGCCGAAGCTGGCTCAGCGCCCAACATCGCCGTTTTCCCGCAGCCGGGGCTTGCATCCGACATGGCGTCCCGCGGGTTTCTGACCCCGCTGAGAGACGGCACGGCTGAGTGGATCATCGACAATTACGCCGCCGGCCAGTCTTGGGTCGATCTCGGCACCTACGCTGACAATACCGGCGCCGACAACCTTTACGGGTTCTTCTACAAGGTCGATGTGAAGTCGCTCGTCTGGTACTCCCCCGAAAACTTCGAGGATGCCGGATACGAAATCCCGACCACGATGGAAGAGCTTAAGGCCCTCACCGACCAGATCGTTGCAGATGGCGAAACCCCTTGGTGCATCGGTCTGGGCTCTGGCGGCGCAACCGGCTGGCCCGCAACCGACTGGGTCGAAGACCTGATGCTGCGCACGCAGCCGCCGTCGGTCTACGACGCGTGGGTGTCCAACGAAATGCCGTTTGACGCGCCCGAAGTCGTCGCCGCCATTGAAGAATTCGGCGCCTTCGCCCGCAACGACAACTACGTTGCCGGTGGCGCTGGAACGGTCGCCTCGACCGACTTCCGCGACAGCCCCAAGGGCCTCTTCGACAGCCCACCGCAATGCTACATGCACCGCCAGGCATCGTTCATCCCGGCCTTCTTCCCTGAGGGCACGGTCGTTGGCGAAGATGCCGACTTCTTCTACTTCCCGGCCTATGCCGAGAAGGACCTCGGCTCTCCGGTCCTCGGCGCGGGCACGCTCTGGGCGATCACCAACGAAAGCGATGCGGCGCACGAGTTGATCGAATTCCTTCAGTCGACGGAAGCGCATGAGACCTGGATGGCCCTTGGCGGGTTCCTGACACCGCACAAGGGTGTGGATTCGTCCAAGTTCGCAGACGCCGCCACGGCCAAGATGAACGACATCCTGCTGGCCGCCACGACCTTCCGCTTCGATGCATCGGACCTGATGCCGGGCGCCGTTGGCGCCGGGACGTTCTGGACCGGCATGGTCGATTACGCAGGCGGCAAGGACGCGGCAGACGTCGCGGCGGAAATCCAAAGCTCCTGGCCCCAATAACCGGCCCCCACTCAGCGTCAGGCCCCGTAATCTAGGGGCCTAACCACCCGATCACTGCGGCCATCGTTCCGGAGGATAGCGCCATGCATCCTGTGCTTTTGGGTTTTGTGACAATTCTGATTGGCGTCGGCGGGTGCCTTGCGTACTTCTACGCGTCCAATCTCGTCCTCGACAAACTCGTGTTCCCCCCGCGCGCTGGCGATGGCGGACGCAATATCAACCGTGCAAACGCCGTCCGGCCCTGGCTGTTTCTGTTTCCCGCGATTGCCGCACTCGGCCTCTACCTCGGCTACCCGGTGATCGAAACGCTGCGCCTCTCGCTGACAGACCGTAGCGCCGGTGGCGCCTTCGTAGGCCTCGCCAACTTCCAGCAGATGGCCACCGAAGACAAATTCTGGGAAGCGATGCGCAACAACCTCCTCTGGCTCATCATCGTCCCTGCGGCCTCCACCGCGTTCGGCCTGCTCGCCGCACAGCTCACCGACCGGCTCGCCTGGGGCAACATCGCGAAGTCGATCGTCTTCATGCCCATGGCGATCTCCTTCGTCGGCGCCTCGGTGATCTTCCGGCTCGTCTACGACGCCCGGCCCGAGGGTCAGGATCAGATCGGGGTCCTCAACGCAGTCTGGCTCGGCTTCGAAGGCGGCATCGGCTCTTTCCTGATCCTCCGCCTCTTCCCCGCCCTCCTGCTACTGGCCTTCGCAGCAATGGTGGCCTACGCCGCCAAGGTCATCGCCGCACCCCTGTGGGACGAGCACAAGCGGAACACGTTCTTCTCCGTCCTCCTGCGCGGCGGAAGCGTCGTTCTCGCGCTTTGGCTGATCGTCAGATCGCTAATGTCGGTCTTCGGCCTGTTCACCGCAGAGTACACCTACGGCGAACCGCAAACCTGGCTGACGCTGCCGTTCTGGAACTCTTTCTTCCTGATGGTCGTTCTGATCTGGATCCAAACCGGCTTTGCCATGGTCATCCTCTCTGCCGCCCTGCGCGGCGTCCCTCAGGAAACGGTCGAAGCCGCCATCGTCGACGGCGCCAATCCCTTCCAGGTCTTCTTCCGAATAAAAATGCCGCAAATCAGTGGAACAATTGTCGTTGTGTGGACGACCATTACGCTCGTCGTTCTGAAAGTCTTCGATATCGTTTTCGCAATGACCAACGGCCAATGGGGCACACAGGTTCTGGCGAATTACATGATCGACAAACTCTTCCGCGCAAATGATTGGGGCGTTGGATCGGCAGCGGCAATTGTCATCATGCTGCTCGTGTCGCCCATCCTGATCTGGAACGTCTACAACGCCCGTCAGGAAATGAAGGGAATGAGATAATGGCTGGGCAAAAGTCAATCCTCACCTGGGCCGTCCAGATCTCAACGGTCCTTCTGGTCGCCCTTTGGCTTTTCCCGACGGTTGGCCTTCTCGTATCGTCATTCCGAACAGCCGACCAAATTTCCAGCTCCGGCTGGTGGGCCGCGCTGTTTGAGGGCGAACAGAACGTCGTCATCCGCGTCGCCGATCCCGACGAGTTCCGCGTCCCCGACGGGGACGGGTTCACCGTCTCTGGCAACCTCTTCGGCGATGAGAGCGGTAGCGGCGACATCTCGGTCTGGGGCACATCCTCTCGCGCCATTGACGCCTACAACGCAGGCGAAACAGCCGATCTCGGGGATGGCGAAACGCTGACACTCCAGCCCAACGGCGACTACGTATGGTCCGGAAATGACGAACAAATATCGGGCCGTGCCCAGCGCGTCTTCGCCACGGCCACCGTCCCGCCAGAGTTCACGCTGGACAACTACAACCAGGTCCTGCTCAGCGACAACGCGACCGACAGCATGGCCAAGGCGTTCTTCAACACGCTCACCGTGACGATCCCCGCCACGATTGTGCCTGTTGTCGTCGCGGCCTTTGCGGCCTACGCCTTGGCGTGGATGCAATTCCCGGGCCGCGCCGTCCTTATCGCCATTGTCGTGGGCCTCTTGGTGGTCCCACTGCAATTGGCGCTGATCCCGCTATTGAAACTGCACCTGAATATCGGGATCGGAAAAGGCTATCTCGGCGTATGGCTCGCCCATACCGGCTTCGGCCTCCCCCTCGCGATATATCTATTGCGAAATTACATGGTCGGATTGCCACGCGACATCATCGAGAACGCCAAAGTCGATGGCGCCACCGATTTTCAGATCTTTACGAAAATCGTTTTGCCACTGTCGTTCCCGGCACTCGCGTCATTCTCGATTTTCCAATTCCTCTGGGTTTGGAATGACCTGCTTGTCGCCCGCGTGTTCCTGATCGACGCTACCGGTGACACAACGGTAATGACCCAACAAATCGTGGAACTGCTGGGGACGCGAGGCGGCAATTGGGAAATCCTTTCAACCGCCGCATTCGTCTCGATTATCGTTCCGCTCGTCGTGTTTTTCGCAATGCAACGCTATCTGGTCCGCGGCCTTCTGGCCGGGTCCGTCAAATAGAAGCCCGTCAACATGAATGTAGAAATGGCAAGACAGACCTTTGACAACACCGTCGATCAAGAATGGTGGCGCGGCGCGGTCATCTATCAGATCTATCCCCGCTCTTATCAGGACAGCAACGGGGACGGCATCGGGGACCTTGGCGGCATTGTCCAACGCCTCCCCTTGGCGGCATTGTCCAACGCCTCCCCTATATTGCGGAACTCGGTGCAGATGCGATCTGGATCTCACCGTTTTTCACGTCACCGATGAAGGATTTCGGTTACGACGTCAGCAACTACCGCGATGTCGACCCGATGTTCGGCACGCTGGCCGACTTCGATTCCGTCATCGCAACCGCCCACGATCTGGGCGTGCGGGTGATGATAGACCTCGTCCTCAGCCACACCAGTGACCAACACCCGTGGTTCAAGGAAAGCCGCAAGAGCCGCGACAACGCCCGCGCCGACTGGTACGTTTGGGCCGAGCCAAAGCCCGACGGAACCCCGCCAAACAACTGGCTATCTATCTTCGGCGGCCCGGCATGGCAGTGGGATGCGCGGCGCGAGCAATACTACCTGCACAACTTCCTCACCTCGCAACCCGATCTCAACTTCCACACCCCGGCCGTGCAAGACGCGCTCCTCGACGTGGCCCGCTTCTGGTTGGATCGGGGGGTGGACGGCTTCCGCCTCGACACCATAAACTTCTACATGCATGACGCCGCCCTGCGCGATAACCCACCGCTGGCGCCAGAGCTGCGGAACTCAACCATTGCGCCGTCGGTGAATCCGTACAACCACCAGGACCATCTGTACGACAAGAACCAGCCTGAGAACCTCAACTTCCTGCGCAAGCTTCGCGCCGTGATGCAGCCCTATGGCGCGGCGGCGGTGGGCGAGGTCGGGGACGCCCAGCGCGGTCTCGAATTGCTCGGCCAGTACACGGCAGGAAACGAGCTCATGCAGATGTGCTATGCGTTTGAGTTCCTCGCCAACGACGCCCCATTGGCCACAGACGTCGTCAAGGTCCTGACCAAGGTCGACGAGGTGGCCGCCGACGGATGGCCCTGCTGGGCCTTCTCGAACCACGATGTCGCCCGTCACGCCACACGGTGGGAATTTGACGCCCCTGCCCTCAAGCTGGCCGCAACGCTGATGATGTGCTGGCGCGGCACGGCCTGCATCTATCAGGGCGAAGAGCTTGGCCTGCGGCAGGCCGACGTCGCCTTTGAAGACCTGCAAGACCCCTACGGCATTGAATTCTGGCCCGAATACAAAGGTCGCGACGGCTGCCGCACCCCCATGGTCTGGGAGAACAACAACCAGAACGGCGGCTTCACGACCGGTCGACCGTGGCTCCCAATCTCGCCCGATCACCTTCGCCAGGCGCCAAGCGAACAACAGGATGACGGCATGCTGGAGCACTACAAGGCCGCCATCGCCCTCCGCAAAACGCATCCCGCTCTCGCCAAGGGCCGACACGGCGACGTGCAAGCCACCGGCAGCGTCGTCAGCTTCATTCGACAACACGACGGCATCGAGGTCTTTTGCGCGTTCAACATGTCCGAAGACCGGGCAAACATCGCGCTGCCGTCAGGTACGTGGGAAAGCATCGGCGACACCGTAGGGGGCGCCGCCCCCGCCAATGGACAAGCAGACCTCGGCCCCTGGCAGGCCTGTCTCGCGCGGAGGAAAGTGTAATGGCGGATCTCAAACTCACCGACGTGGCCAAGATCTATGGCGGCACCGTCGATGTCCTGAAGAACATCAACCTCGACGTAAAACGCGGCGAACTGATCGTGTTCGTCGGGCCCTCCGGCTGCGGCAAGTCCACGCTTTTGCGGATGATCGCGGGGCTCGAGTCGATCTCGGGCGGAACGCTCGAAATCGACGGCGAGGTCGTCAACGACATGCCCCCCGCCCAGCGCGGCATCGCGATGGTGTTCCAGTCCTACGCGCTCTACCCGCACATGACGGTGCGCGAAAACATGGCCTTCGCCTTGCAGATCGCCAAGAAACCCAAGGCCGAAATCGATGGCGCCATCGAAAAGGCCGCCCGGATGCTGCAGCTCGAAGAATACCTCGACCGGCTGCCCAAGGCCCTCTCGGGCGGCCAGCGCCAGCGCGTCGCCATTGGCCGCTCCATCGTGCGCGACCCCAAGGTCTACCTCTTCGACGAGCCCCTCTCGAACCTCGACGCCGGCCTGCGTGTCGCGACGCGGATTGAGATCGCGCAGCTCAAGGAGAGTATGCCCGACAGTACCATGATCTACGTCACCCACGACCAGGTGGAGGCGATGACCCTCGCCAGCCGCATCGTCGTGCTCGCCAACAAGGGGATCGCACAGGTCGGCACACCGCTCGACCTTTACGAACGGCCCGAGAACGAATTCGTCGCTCAGTTCATCGGCTCACCGTCCATGAACCTGCTGCCGGGAGAGATTACCGGAACCGGCGAGCACACGACCGTGACGCTGGCCAACGGCGGTGCCGCCACATCGTCCATTGCGACGACGGACGCGGACATGGGGCTCAAGGTCAACGTCGGGGTGCGCCCGGAAGACCTCGTCCCAACCGACGGCACGCCGATCTTCTCTGGCATCGTCAGCTTTTCCGAGGCGTTGGGCGAAGTCACCCTGCTCTACTTCAAACGGCAAGATCAGGACACCGACGTGATCGCCAAGCTGCCCGGCGTGCATGCAAACCCAAGAGGGCAAACCATGGCGCTGTCGGCCGACCCGTCAAAGGTCCACATCTTCCACAAGGGCGAGTCGCTTCGGCGAAGCGCCTAGGAGGCGTTTTCGGGTTTCTTGCGCTGGCTGACCCAACCAAACAACCGGCGGCGTCTGCGACGCGCCGTTCGGTACAGAACCTTGTCAGTCGGAATCCCGCGCCGCGCATTGTTGAAGCGACCCAGATAGTCTGCGATCCCGGCGACCGGCGACGCAGAGCTCTGACCGTTGCCAACAAACGCATTATGAACACCAGCGACGGGGACAGTGAGGCTGCGCTGTAGCCCTCGTTCTGAGTACGAACCCGTCGCAGTGCTACTTGCCACGCAGGTCAGAAGAACTATCGATGCACCCACTTTCCAAATCGTCACTGGACCACTCACACTTCACTTCACGCAAGTGTTATCGCAGGAAAACTCGGCCAAATGACGGCAGGGTGAACTGGGATTAACGTTCGTTATGTAACGGTTAAGGCATCCCCATGTGCACTGTTGACGCAGCGTAAACATCGCGCCCCGAATTCGCCAGGGACGCCGAAAACGGCGTCGCGCATCGACTCAGGATCACTTGAATGCAAGCGCCTTCGGGCTACAGCGTCTCTCGCCAGATCAATTGCTGCACCGCGCCTGCCGAAATCAGGTAGACCGACGTCAGGATCAGACCCCAATGCGCCCAGCTCTCGGGGTGAAAATCGACCCACGCCGCCCACCCGGCAAAGAACGTCCAAGCCAGCGCTGTCGGCAAGGTCAACCACCGCCACCGCGCGGTGCGGACGGGATGCACGAATTTGACCGGCAGGAACATCAGAATGGCAAGCACGACTACGATGGCGAGCGACACCCAAAAGTTCGGCTCAATCGCGAACAGCACCAGGACCACCATGTTCCAGCACCCCGGAAAGCCGGAAAAAGAGTAATCCGTCGTCTTCATCCGGTTATCGGCGAAATACATCGCGCTGGCATAGGTGATCACGATGATCGCGCACCAGCCTGTCCAGCCGGGCAGCAACCCACTGGAAAACAATGCGAATGCCGGGATGAAGACATAGGTAAGGTAGTCGATGATCAGATCCAGCAGCACGCCATCATAGCGCGGCGCATTGGTCCCCACGTCATAGTGGCGGGCAAGTGGCCCATCGATGCCATCGACGAAGAACGCCACCACCAGCCACAGGAACATCAGGTCCCACTTGGCGTCCACGGCCGCGAGCATCGCCAGCATCGCAAACACCGCACCGGACGCCGTCAGCAAATGCACCAGCAAGGCGCGAAAGACCGGTCGGTTCCCCACCTCCTCCGTCATGGCACTGTCATGTCGCATTGCGCACCAAAGAGCCACCCTCCAGCACCACGACAGCACCAATGGTGGTCATATTGCCCAGACCCGGGTTCCATTGCATCGCACGTCCGCCGTAAGACTCGAAGCATCCGGTAGGGTGGGCAATCTGCCCACCGCACCTGGCTTATCCCCGCGACTTCGCCCGGGGATGGGCCGTCTCATACACCGCCATCAACCGCGCTGTATCGACCGCCGTATACGCCTGCGTCGTCGACAATGAGGCATGGCCTAACAGCTCCTGAATCGCCCGCAAGTCACCCCCCGCCGCAAGAAGATGCGTGGCAAACGAATGCCGCATAGCATGCGGCGTCGCACTTGCAGGCAGGCCAAGTTGATGGCGCACCTGCTCCATCCCCTTCTGCACGATCCTCGGGTTTAGCGGACCGCCCCGAACACCGCGAAACAACGGGCCATCGGACAAATCATGGGGGCACAGCTGGCGATATCGCTCCACGGCCTCTCGCGCAGCGGGGAGGACGGGCACGATCCGCTCCTTCCCGCCCTTACCTCGAATGCGCAGAACCTCCTCAAGCGGCGCCACACGGGCATCCAGGCCCAGCGCCTCCGAGATACGCAGCCCAAGCCCGTAGAGGAGCGTCACCACCGCGACATCCCGCGCCGCGACCCAGGGCTCATCCGACTGCAACTCCGTCCGCTCAATCACATCGCGCGCCGCCTCCACCGGCAGCGGGCGCGGCACCTTCGCGGGTGCCGATGGGCCCCGAACCGACAGCGGCACCGACGCGTCGAACCCATCCCGATCCGACAGCCACCGCAAAAACGACTTCACCGATGACAGCGCCCTCGCGCGGGATCGGGCGGACAGCCCACGATCCCGCTCTGCGGCAAGCCACGCCCGCATATCGCGCAGCGTCAGACCGGCAAGGGCCGACACACCCGCGCCGCCCTCCAAGTGCCCCGAACAAAACGCCAGAAACCGAGTTACATCCGCACCATAGGCCGCCGCCGTCATGTCGGCGCGTCCCCGCACCGCGACAAGCGTCTTCAGCCAGTCATCCCGGGCCGCCGCTGCGCCCGGTGAGATCACGCCAGAAAGCGCCGGATTGCGCGCTCAACCACGCCGGCGAAGAATGTCATCAGATCGGTGCCCTGCGTCGGCGAGAACTGATGCGGGTCCTCCGACCCCATCGCGAGAAGGCCCGGCAAGCGACCCGCGCCAAAGTCGAGCGTCAGACACACCTCAGACCGCAGCCAATCGCCCGCCTCGCTGTAAAGCAGCCCGTCGCCATCGCCCAAAGATCGCAACGTCACCTGCCGCTGCGGCGCCGTCCGACCCCGGCTGACATACTCCTTGACGAAGCCTTCCGGGTGGACGCTGAGAATTACATGATCGGCAATCGCCACCTCCGGCGTCTCGCTCTCCAGTACCAGCCGCATGGTATCGACGCGCAGGATCTCGGCAATTTCACCCGAAAGATCGTTCAGGAAGTCCCCGAATGTCACCGGCTCCAGCAGCCGCATCACGGCGCGGTGGATCTGATTGGTGCCCGACAAATTATCATACGCCGCCGCGATCACGCTGCGATGCGTGTCCTCCAGCCGGTCAAGCCGTGCCTCCAACCGCTCCATCGCGATCCCGCGCAGATCGACGACGTTCGACCCAAGCGACTTGTCATTCGCAATCACAAGCGCCCGCATCACGTCGGGATCGTCCAAAATCATCTCGGGATCCTTCAGGATCCGAACCTTCATCTCGTCCAGATGACGTGCGTGGTCGACCATGTCCGCCTCAACCCGTTGCCTCAAATACCGAAGGTCTTTGCCTCCGCTTCACACGTGGATGCCGGAATTTATCCACAGGGCCAACCCCGAACCTGTGCGCAATTGTTCCAAGCGGCAGTCGGGCAACGGATGCCGGGCTGAAGCCCGGCTTACGCCAGTGGCTGGCCGATGGCGCGGCGCCTGGCCGCCAGATGCTCACGATGCAGCGTGTAAAGGCCGGTCGCGATGATGATCGCCGCTCCGACCCACGTCCACAGATCCGGAAGATCGCCGAAGATGACAAAGCCATAGAACGTGCCCCAGATCATGATGGTGTAATGCACCGGCGCCACGGCGACGGCCATCCCAACCTCCAGCGCCTTGATCACAAAGAACTCCGCCACCCCGGCCATCAGCGCGAAACTCACTAGCAGCGCCACTTCCTGCCGCGTCTCGGGCCACTGCCAGACAAACGGCAGGGGAATGGTCAGCAGCGCGATGCTGACCAGCGCCGTATACGCCACCGTCGTCATCGTGTCGTCCACGCGGCCAAGAATACGCGAGATGATCTGCCGCCCCGCAAACGCCGTCGCCGCGATCAGGATGAACACCGCCGCCGGATGCATCACGCCCATCCCCGGCCGAATGACGATCAGCACACCGACGAAGCCCAGGACGACCGCCGCCCAGCGGCGAATGCCCACCCGCTCTCGCAGCACAAACGCCGCGGCCAGCGTCACCATGAACGGCGCGACGAAGGTGATCGCCACCGCATCTGCGAGCGGCACATACCTGACCCCGAAGATGAACATCGCCGCCGACGCGCCAGCCAGCGCACCCCTCGCGACCTGCAGGCCGGGTCGCTTCGACCGCAGCAACCCCGGCCCCCGCATAACCAGAAACACGAGCGCCCCAAGCAGCAACCCCAATTGCCGCGTCCACACGATCTGGAATGGATGCAACGTCTCGGTCAGCAGCTTCGCCTGCGCGTCCACCGCCGCGAAGATGAACATCCCCAACGCCATGAACGAGATCCCGCGCAGATTGTTGGGCGCGGGTGCCGTGAACGTGGGGGCGGCGGCTGGTTTCAGAGGATCGACTGCCCGGTCTTCGCCCAATCGTCGAGGAACGCCGCCAGCCCCTTATCCGTCAGCGGATGCGACGCCATCTTGCGGATGACATCAGGCGGCGCCGTCGCCACGTCGGCCCCGATCTTCGCCGCCTCGCTCATATGGTTCGGAGACCGGATAGACGCCGCCAAAATCTGCGTGCCGAACCCGTAATTGTCATAGATCTCGCGGATGTCCGCGATCAGCTCCATCCCGTCGAGGTTCAGGTCGTCAAGGCGACCAATGAACGGGGAGATAAACGTCGCCCCTGCCTTCGCGGCCAAAAGCGCCTGATTGGCACTAAAGCACAGCGTCACGTTCACCATGTGCCCTTCGCCCGTCAGAGTCTTGCAGGCCTTCAGCCCGGCCCAGGTGAGCGGCACCTTGATGGCGATCTTGCTGCCAAGCTTCGCGACCTCGTACCCCTCGGCGATCATCCCGTCATAGTCGGTGGCAACCGTCTCGGCGCTCACCGGACCGTCAGTGATGTCCGATATCTCGCGGATCACCTCTTTGATGTCGCGCCCCGATTTGTGGATCAGCGACGGGTTCGTCGTCACCCCATCCACCATGCCCAGTTCGGCAAGCTCGCGAATGGCATCAGTATCGGCTGTATCGACAAAGAACTTCATGGGTCCCCCAAGTGGCAGAAGAATGCGTCGCCGCACCCATATCCCGCGGACCGAACCGAGGCAACGCGAAGCCGCCGCTCGCCGAGCCCTTGCAGGCTCGTCTCGCTTACGCCGTGCCCGGGCGGCGGGTCAGGTCACCCAGGGGCCGTGCTGATCGGGCTCGTCCCGGTCCACGCGCTCAAATCCATGGGCGCCAAAGAAGTCCCGCTGGGCCTGCAACATATTCGCCGTCCCGCGTCCCGTCCGCATCGCGTCGAAATATGTCAGCGCCGCCGCCAGCGCAGGCACCGCGTGCCCGGCCATCAAAGCCTCCGCCACGACCCGCCGCAGCGCCGGGACGCGCTGTTCCAGATGCTCGGCAAAGAACGGCGCCAGTCGCAGGCTCCGCGCCGGCGCCTCTGCAAGGCTTGACGCCATGTCGTCCAGCATGGCCGACCGGATGATGCACCCTGCCCGCCAAACCCGGGCAATGCCCGGCATCGGCAGCGGCCAGTCGAACGCCTCCGCCGCACGGCGCATCATGTCGAAGCCCTGCGCATAGCACAGGATCTTCCCGGCAATCAGCGCATCCTCCATCACCGCCGTGTCCAGCCCCTCAATTGCGGAGCCACCCGCCCCAAAGCGCCCCTCGCCCGCCTCACGCTCGCCCTTCAGGGCCGAGATGTTCCGCGCCGCAACCGCCGCCTCGATCACCGGGATCGGCGCACCAAGATGCTGCGCCTCGATGGCAGTCCACCGCCCGGTGCCCTTCTGCCCCGCCTTGTCCAGGATCACGTCCAGCATCGGCTGCCCCGTGTCCGTGTCCGCAGTACCGGCGATTTCGGCAGTGATATCAATCAGGTAAGACGCCAGAACACCCTCATTCCACGCCCCAAAGACCTCGGCCATCTGACCCGTCGGCATCCCAAGCCCATCGCGCATCAGGCCATAGACCTCGGCGATCAACTGCATGTCGGCGTATTCTATCCCGTTATGTACCGCCTTCACGAAATGCCCCGCCCCGTCGGGACCCATATGGGTGGCGCAGGGCTCCCCCTCGTACTCAGCGGCGATGGCGCGAAGGATGGGGCCCACCCGCTCCCAGTGCTCCACTGCGCCCCCGCCCATGATCGAGGGGCCATGCCGCGCACCCTCAGCCCCGCCAGACACGCCGATCCCCATGAACCCGACCTTGGCCTCGGCACTCCGCGTCCGCGTGTTGCGAAAGTTTGCGTTTCCGGCGTCGATGATCAGATCATCGGCGTCCAGCAACGGGGTCAACGCCGCAATCTGCTCATCCACCGGGTCGCCCGCAGGCACCATCAGGATCACTGCGCGGGGCGGCTTCAACGCATGCGCAAGCTCTTCCAGCGACGACGTCGGCACAATGCGCTCCGCCAGCGGCCCGGCCTCTGCAAAGAAGTCATCCGTCCGCGCCTGACGCCGGTTCCACACGGCAATGCGAAAGCCCGTCTCTGCGATGTTCAGCGCAAGATTGCCGCCCATCGTGCCAAGCCCGATCAGTCCGATATCCGCGTCGCCCATCGCATGCCTCCCAAGTACTCCCCGAGGCTCTGCCAAATGCAGCTAGGGGAGTCCATGCGCCGATGATCCATCTTGGGGGAAATACTCCGGGGTCCGGGGCAGCGCCCCGGCAAACAATGGAATGCGCCGCAGGCGCTCATTTTGCTTAAAATCTCCTTTCCCCACCAACCTCGTCGCATTTGACTAAAATTGCCTTAACCACAGCCATCTCAAAACAAAAAAGGCCTGCCACGCGGCGGCGTGGCAGGCCCTGACTTGGCAGTGAGAAACTGGGTCAGGCTGCGGCTGGGTCCACGGTCAGGCCCACGGCCTCTGCGTATTTCAGCCAGCTCTCAATCGATGACACGACGGCGCGCACCTCGATTGCAATCAGCTCAATCCCGACAAGCGAGACACGGACAAACGCATCAACCACGACACCCTTGTCCAGGATCCGGTCCACCACTTCGGCGATGGAGGCCGAAGCCACACTTTTTTCAATGGCCATCTCATTGGCTCCTCAATTGGAAAAATCCAACCACCCCATGGCGGTACGCCCATGTGCTAGCGGCCTTGTGCTAAAGGCCTATTAATAGCTAAAAATCAGATGTTTAAGCTTGATCAGGATGCGCCCGCCCAGCCTGCTTCGCGCCCGCCAGAACCTCGGCCAAGGCAAAGCGAAGATCGCGGATCATCGCGCGGTCTGGGTAGCCTTCGGGGCCTTGCACGGCAGCTTCGGCCAGCTTGCGATTGGTCTCCAGCAAGGCGTGCAACGCGTCGGACGACGCGGCAACAGGTGGGGGCGGCGTGTCAGGGCCGGCGGCCATACGGTCGGCAAGCGCGTTGTAGTCGGCCCGCAACGCATCCGTGTTGTCCTCCAACCGCCGCAAAGCCGTGCCGAGCGCGGTGTTGAACGTAGCAAAACTCTTGCGCTGCTCGGTCAGGTCCAGCACCGGATCGGGGCGCTTTGCAATCGCCCGAATGGCATCAAGCACCGCGTCAATCCTTGGATCCTCCGCCGGTTCAGCCGCGGTCGGCGTCGGCATCTCTTCAAGCATCCCGCGCAGCGCGGGCAAGTCTTCACCCTCGAACCGAGACGCCGCTGCCTCGATCCGGGACGCAAGCTTGTCCAGCACCGCCGTGTACTTCGCATAAAGCTCCCGCTGCGGGGCAAGGTCGATCACGGGGTCCGGCCGGCGCGCGATGGCCTCAACTGCTGAAGTCAGCGTTTCCAGCCGTTCCGACAGCGCCTTGTTTTCCTCCCGAAGCGCAGTCGTCTGCTCTACCAAAGCCGACAGACCATCCGCCGTCGCGAGATGCTCAAATGCCTCGGCCCCCGGCCCAGCCGGGCGGGCCGCCAGCGCATCGACGGCTTCCTTCAGCGGCGCAGCAAGTGCCGTGACGTCTTCCGCCCGAGCCAGACCGTCCAACGCGTCCGGTCGCTCCGCCAACTGTGCAACGACTGCCTTCACAGGCTCCAACGCGGCCAGCACGTCATCCTTCGTCGCACCACTGCTTGGCGCGGCCTTCAGCGCAGCAACATCATTCGCGAGGCCGCTGATCACCTCTTCCGACGGCCCAGCAGGCCGGGCCGATATCTCGGCCAGCGTGCTCTTGAACCGACCCATCGCTGCCCGCAGGGCAACAAGATCCTCCCGCCGCGCAAGGCCCTCCAGCGCGTCCTCGGGCGGCGCAGACGACGGCCCTGACTCAACGGCGGCTTTTACCTGCGCAATGGCAGCGGTGACGACCGCAAGGTCGTCCTTCGTCGCAGGCGCGGGCTGATCCGCGGCGGGCACCCCGGCCAGATCCGCCGTCAACGGCTCCAACGCCGCTTTGATGGCGGCAACATCTTCGCGCGTCGCCAGACCGTCCAGCGGGGCGAGCGCTGCCGCAATCGCATTGACATCCTCTCGCGTAGCAACGCCGTCCAGCGCATCCTCCGGCAGCGCCGCCGTGCGTCCGGACAGATCGGCCAGCGTCTCTTTGAACGGCTCCAAGGCGGCGCCCAGCGTGGCAAGGTCTTCCCGAGTCGCCACACCATCAAGCGCGCCCTCGGCAAGGCCGGACGGACGCGCCGACAATTCCGCAAGGCTCTCCTTCACAGGGCCAATCGCGTCTACCAAAGCAGCCAAGTCCTCCCGCGTGGCGACCCCATCCAGTGCGGCCTCCGTCAACCCGGCCGGTCGCGCCAGCAACTCCGCCAGCGAATCCTTCACAGGCCCAATCGCCGCAACCAACGCGGCAAGATCATCACGCGTTGCCACGCCGTCTGCTGCCGCCGGGCGGGCGGATAGCTCAGCCAGCGCATCGCGCACCGGGCCAATCGCCGCGCCA
>JBCCXY010000013.1:0-41303 GCA_039190895.1 Pseudomonadota bacterium
GGCCGCCGCGCCATCGACGGGTCCTCCCCAGGCCCGGCGATACGTCAACACCAGCGCGTCGATCAGAACAACGGCGGTACGGTGCCATTAACCGCGTCGAACACGTGTCGGGATCGCCGGTCCAGGGCCCATCGACGGCGCGGCTCGCGCAAGGTCGGTACGTACTCAGGGCTCTGGACAAAGCGGTGTAATGTTGAAGCTCGTGATCTTGCCGTCCAACAGCTCCAGATCCACCCGGCTTGTGCAATCGCTCACCGTCGTAGCCGTGCCGCGCAGGGTCGTCTCAGAGTTCACCGACTCGATGCTCGAAAAACTGACACTTTCATAGGCCTCGGACCCGGCCATCATCTCCGCAAGCTCTTCATTCGTCAAAGTCTGCGCAAGGGACGGATGCATTGCCCCCCGCGCCTTCTCGAATTCGCCGGAAGACAGATCGATCACAAACGCTTTCCCGGTCTCGCGCGTCTCGGACGTCAGCGCCATGACACCCCAGACGATCCCACCGATCACGACGACCGCCGCAAGAACTGCGCCGATGATGATCAGGATCGATATGCGCGTGTTCTTGTCCATGCGCGCACCGTCGCATGCACCCGGCGCGACCACAACAGCGCTTGAAAACCGGCCGATCTCTTTCGACATTAGGAGCAACGCAAAGGAGGACGCATGTTTTTGTTCGGCTCGAAGAAATCCGAAATGATCACCCCCGACGCTGCCCTGCCGGGGCGCCCCACGCCGATCCCCACGGCGGCAGAGCACTTTGTCAACGGCGCTGCTCTCACGCTCGACGTGCCCGAGGGGCAAGAGCAGGCGATGTTCGGGATGGGCTGCTTCTGGGGAGTAGAGCGGATGTTCTGGAAGGTCCCCGGTGTCACGAACACTATGGTCGGCTACGCGGGCGGCTTCACCCCGAACGCGACATATCAAGAGGTCTGCAGCGGCCAGACCGGTCATAACGAGGTGGTCCGTGTGGTATATGATCCGGCGCAGGTGAGTTATGAGGACCTGCTCAAGGTCTTCTGGGAAGGACACGATCCAACGCAGGGGATGCGGCAGGGCAATGACCGGGGCACGCAGTATCGCTCCGGCATCTACACCTATTCCGACGCGCAGGCCGCCACGGCTGAGGCCTCGCGGAAAGAGTTCCAGTCCCGCCTGTCGCAAGCCGGGTACGGGAAGATCACGACCGAGATCGTGGACGCGCCGGAGTTCTATTTCGCCGAGGACTACCACCAGCAGTACCTCGCCAAGAACCCGGGTGGCTACTGCGGCCTTGGAGGCACCGGCGTGACCTGCCCGATCGGCACCGCCGCCTGACACGAGTGGAACGGCGAATCCACATTACCGGGGCCAGCGGGTCCGGGGTTTCGACCCTTGCGCGAGAGCTGGCGACCCGGCTCTCAACGCAGGCGTTCGACACCGACGACTTCTACTGGCTGCCTACCGATCCGCCGTTTCAGGAAAAGCGCCCGATCCTGGACCGGCTGCGCCTGATGGACGCGGTGTTCATGCCCCGCCGCGACTGGATCGTCGCCGGGTCGCTGCATTCTTGGGGCGCCCCGGTGATGGATCGTGTGACGCACGTCATCTTCCTGACGCTCGATAGCGCCCAACGCGTGGCCCGCCTCCGCGCGCGGGAGCGTCAGCGTCTGGGTGACCGCATCCGTCCGGGCGGTGACCTGGCGCACGAGTTCCGGGGCTTCCTCGACTGGGCCGCCAGCTATGACGACCCCGACGGTCCGGGCCGCAGCCGGGTGTCGCACGAGGCGTGGCTCGCGACGCTCCACCAGCCGGTGATCCGGCTCACGTCAGACCGCGCGCCCGCAATGCTCGCCGATGCAGCCATTGCCGCGCTTGACGCCGCCGACCGGGGCGACTAGCGGGCGCGCATGCCCGTCTACACCGCTCTCACCACCCTTCCCGGAAAAGCCCCTGCCGAGGCACTTGGCGCCGCGCTTGAGAACATGGACCTGTCGCCCTCCGGCGTCGGCGTGTTCGAGATCGAGGACGGCTCTGGCCTGTGGGAAGTCGGCGGATACTTCGAAGCCCAACCCGACCCGGCCCAACTCGCCATCCTCGCAGCCGCCTTCGGCGCCGCCGATTTCGCAGTATCGGAGCTTCCCGAAACCGACTGGGTGGCCAAAGTCCGGCGAGAGCTGTCCCCGGTCGAAGCCGGGCGCTTCTTCGTCTACGGCAGCCACGACGCCGACAAGGTGCCCTCGGGGCGCATCGCCCTGTTGATCGAAGCCGCCATGGCGTTCGGCACCGGACACCATGGCACGACGCTGGGCTGCCTGCAGGCGCTCGACGCCCTCGCGGACACCGGCTTCACGCCCAAACGCGTCGCCGACATCGGCTGCGGCACAGCCGTCCTCGCGATGGCCGCCAAGCGGGTGTGGCCCCAGGCCGAGGTCGTCGCCTCCGACATCGACACCGTGGCGGTGGATGTCGCCGAAGCCAACCTTGCCGCTAATGGCATGGCGGGCGCCGTCCACTGCGTCGAGGCGGCGGGCTTCGATCACCCCGCGCTGGCGGGCCCATTCGACCTGATCTTCGCGAATATCCTGAAGGGCCCGTTGCTGGATCTGGCCGCGCCGATGGCGCTCGCCACAGCCCCTGAAGGCCAGGTGATTCTCTCCGGTTTACTTAACGAGCAGGCAGCCGAGACGTTGGCGGTTTATTCCGCCTCCGGGTTCAATCAGGTGACCCAACGTCAGATTGTCGACTGGACGACCCTCCAACTGCGCCGAAGTGTGAGCTGAGCCTCGCGTTTTTCGCCTTCTGTGGCAGGCTCACCCAAATTTGGTCAGATTCTCGACCGAAGCTTTACGGGTCAGACCGCCGGGACGGTGTGGCGTTAACGATGAAGGGGATCACTATGCCCGACGCAAACATGCAGAACTTCGACCAGCGGCTGGATCGCATCCTCCGCAAGCAATCCCGGATTGCAAAGGGCTACAAGCCCAAGATGACCAAGGACGGGCTGATCATTGCTCAGCCCCGCAGCCGCTTTCGGTTTCCGTGGCGCGCACTCCTGTTCATTCTGATCGTCGGGTTTGCCGCGAAGGTGGCCTTCTTGACCGCGCTTGGAGCCGAGGCTTACGACAGCCAGGTGGCTTCCCTGATCTCCGGTCTGCCCGGAGAGCAATACGCCGCCTGGGTGCTGAAAGCCGATCCCTGGACCGTCGCAGCTTCGGAGCAGCTCGCGGCGCTTCGTGAGAACTGACTACGCTCAGACCGGGACTTCCTCACACCCGGGTACAGACCCACAGACCTGACCGCGGCGCCCAGCGCCGCGGTCAACGTTTAAGAAGACCCGCGCCACCACCGTAGACCGGGCTTCAGCTCGGCGCCCACGCCGCCGATCCACCGATTCACCCCGGCACACATCGCCGTCATCGCCACCTCCTAGGTTTCCGATGTTCATGATCTGTGCTATCCCGCTTCGCAAAACAGAAAGCGAGCAGGGTCAGGCATGCGTGTGTTGGGGATCGACCCCGGCCTTCGGGCCTTGGGATGGGGCGTTATCGAAAGCGATGGCGTACGCCTGTCCCACATTGCCAACGGCATCATCAAATCCGGCGAGGGCGCCCTCGCAACGCGCCTTCTGGCGCTTCACCGCGCCCTCAGCGCCGTGGTGGCTACCCATGCCCCCGACGTTGCCGCTGTCGAGCAAACCTTCGTCAACCGCGACGGCGCTGCGACCCTGAAGCTGGGACAGGCACGCGGGATCGCCATGCTCGTCCCCGCCGCAGCCGGGCTGGAGGTTGGCGAATACGCGCCCAACGCCGTCAAAAAGACCGTCGTCGGCGTCGGCCATGCCGACAAGGCGCAGGTGGCGTACATGGTCGGCATGCAACTGCCCGGCGTCCAGATCGAAGGCCCCGACGCCGCCGACGCGCTCGCCATCGCTATCTGCCACGCCGTCCACCTCGGCGCCCCGCAGAAAAAGGCCCTCGCATGATCGGGCGGCTTGCCGGAACCGTCGTCCACCGGGGCGCCGACCACGTGATCCTCGACGTTCGCGGCGTCGGCTACCTTGTCCATGTCTCGGACCGCACGCTCGCGACGCTCCCGGGTATCGGCGAGGCCGCCGTTCTGCACACCGACCTACTCGTGCGCGAAGACCTGCTGCAACTGTTCGGCTTCACCTCGATGGCCGAGAAGGAATGGCACCGCCTCCTCATGACCGTCCAAGGCATCGGCGCCAAAGCCTCCATGGCCATCCTCGGCACCTTGGGTGCCGACGGCGTCAGCCGGGCCATCGCTCTCGGGGACGCCGTTGCCATCAAAACCGCTCCCGGCGTCGGACCCAAAATCGCCCAACGCGCAGTGAACGAACTGAAGGACAAGGCCCACGCCGTCATGGCCCTGACCGAACCCGCCTCGGTGGTGACCACAGTCGCACCCGAAGACCCTGTCGTTTTAGCAGCCCCGAAGCCCACGCCCGCTGCACCGTCCTCAAACGCCGCCCAGGCCGAGGCCCTCTCCGCCCTCTCCAACCTCGGCTACGCCCCGGGAGAAGCCGCTGCCGCCGTCGCCGAAGCCGCCGGAGAAGACCCCACCGCCGACACGGCAACGGTCATCCGCGCCGCCCTCCAACGCCTCGCACCAAAGGGGTAGGGGATGCACTGTCTGAACCATTTCCCAGCGCGGAATCAAGGCCGCAGGCCGCCGCGCCATCGACGGACCTTCCCCAGGCCCGGCGATAAGTCACCAACAGCGCGTCAATATGAACGAGGGCGGGACAGCGCCTTTAAGTACGCAGATCACCTGTCGGATCGCCGGTCCAGGGCCCATCGATGGCACGCCTCAGTGCACCGCTCTCACCCATGACCGAACCCGATCCAACCCTGCGCCCCGACAAGCGCCCCGAGGACACCGACCGCGCCATGCGCCCGCAGGCGCTGGATGAGTTTGTCGGTCAGACCGAAGCCCGCGCCAACCTCCGCGTCTTCGTCGAAAGCGCCCGGCAACGGGGCGAGGCGATGGACCACGTCCTGTTCCACGGCCCCCCCGGCCTCGGCAAAACCACCCTCGCGGGGATCATGGCGCGCGAGTTGGGCGTGGGCTTCCGCATGACATCCGGTCCCGTCCTTGCCAAAGCGGGGGACCTCGCGGCCATCCTCACCAAGCTGGAGGCGAAAGACGTCCTTTTCATCGACGAGATCCACCGCCTCAACCCGGCGGTGGAAGAGGTGCTGTACCCGGCGCTGGAGGACTTCGAGCTTGACCTCGTCATCGGCGAAGGCCCCGCCGCCCGCACCGTCCGGATCGAGCTACAGCCTTTCACCCTCGTCGGTGCCACCACCCGCCTCGGCCTGCTGACGACGCCGCTCAGAGACCGCTTCGGCATCCCGGTCCGACTGCAATTCTACACCGAGGACGAACTGTTCCAGATCGTCTCCCGCGGCGCCCGCCTTATGGGCGTCGACGCCGACGATGCCGGCGCGCGAGAGATCGCCCGCCGCGCTCGTGGCACTCCCCGCATCGCCGGGCGCCTATTGCGCCGCGTGGTGGACTTCGCCGTGGTGGAGGCAGGCGGCAAGGTCGACCGCGACCTCGCCGACCGCGCGCTGACCCGCCTCGGCGTTGACAGCCTCGGCCTCGACGGTGCCGACCGCCGCTACATGAAATTCATCGCCGAAGCCTATCAGGGCGGCCCGGTCGGCGTAGAAACCCTCTCGGCGGCGCTGTCCGAAGCCCGAGACGCCATCGAAGAGGTGATCGAACCCTACCTCCTCCAGCAGGGCCTCATCCAGCGCACGCCACGCGGGCGGATGTTGGCGCAGCGGGCGTGGATGCACCTCGGCCTCACTCCACCCGCCGGGTCCGGGCAAGACGACTTGTTCGAATGACGACAGACGAGGTCGAAGCCCTGTTCACTCGATCCGACGGCTCCTACGCGTTCGCCCGTTGGGGCCGCCCGATTGCGCCGGTGGTCTTTGGCGTCGAAGAAGCGACGCTCAGCATCGTCAAGGGCGCCATCGAAGCGGTCGTCACCCTCGCTGGGCACCAGATGGCCGAGACCGACCCGGAACTTGGCGCGAACCTGATGGTTTTCTTCATGACCGACTGGGGAGAACTGCTCGAGGTTCCCCACATGGACCGCCTTGTCCCCGACCTCGCCCCGCTCGTTACACGCCTAAAAGAGGCCGACGCCAACCAATACCGCCTGTTCCGCTTCGACGAGGCCGGGGCCATCCGCGCCTGCTTTGTCTTTCTGCGCATGGACGACCAGCTTTCAGCGGTCCCAGCCGAAACCCTGGCGCTCAACCAGGTCGTCCAATCTATCTTGCTGTGGTCCGACACGGCCTTTCGGGACAAAGCGCCCCTCGCCGTTGACGGCGATGCCACCATCCTCCGCCCCGAGATCGCCAACGTCATCCGCGCGGCCTACGACCCGACCATGCCCGCGTACGCAAACGACCCCAGCCACGCCCTTCGCTTGGCTGCACGCGTAGGGCAGGCGCACTAGGCCACCTGCGAAGGCGCCACCCACATCTTCCCCGGTCGCGGCGTGTCGATCTTGTAATCCGTCGCATGCTCATCGAAGAGTCCGCGCCCAAACGCATGCGCTGCCTGCATCGGATCCAGCGGATCCCGCCGCACATCGCCGCGCGCGTTCCCATGCCCGTGCACGACCCCCACGAAGGTGGAGCTGGTGTACCGGCAGAACTCCTGCATCTGATGCACGATCCCGTGGGAGACGGTCGGAAACGTCTCTTCCGAACTCAGCACAAGACCGATCCGCTTATGCTGGATGCCCGCAACGGCCCGCTGTGACGCCGGATGCGACGCGGCGACGTAGCAAAACATCCGATCAAAGAACGCCTTCAACTGCGCCGACATCCCGTACCAGTAAATCGGCGACGAGAGGATCAGGCCATCCGCCGGCAGCACGTGATCCAGAAACAGATCGCGATACCCATCATCGATACCGCACGACCCATCCGGGCGGCGACACTGGCGGCAATCGCCCAGAAACCCGCGCAGAATTGGGTTCAGGTCCCGAAACGTCGCGTCATGGCCGGCCTTTTGCAGGCCCGCCAAAACCTGCCGCGCCAGAAGCGCCGAGTTGCCGTCCTGTCGGGGGCTGGAGCTAAGAACCAAAGCTTTCATGCCGAAATCTCCTTTGATCTCGACCTCTAGAAGAGGTAATCACCATCAGGCAAGTACGCACCTTTTGGTAACTATCTCAGAGGCCACGAATGACGACCGTACCAAGCGTCTTCGACGCCGATTGCTCCGCCCGCCACGCGCTGGAGCTGATCGCGAGCAAATGGTCGATCCTGATCCTCTCGGCCCTGGCCGAGCAACCGATGCGCAATGGCGCCCTGTTGCGGCGCGTGGATGGGATATCGCAGAAGATGCTGACGCAGACCCTGCGCGAGCTTGAGCGAAGCGGCCTCGTCCTGCGCGAAGACCGCCATACGATCCCGCCCCACGTGACCTACCGTCTCAGCGCCGTGGGCCAGTCACTCAGCGCCGCCCTCATCACGTTGGACCGTTGGGCCGAGCAGAACTTCCCTGAATTGGACCACGCGCGAGAGCAGTATGACCTGCGCAACGCTGAAGGTCGTTGACTGCTGCCCTCGGCCCGCACGTTAGGCAACTTCTACACTCGCGCCCAACCTGCGCGGGCAACCGACGCTTCTAGCTTGCACAAGATGGACTCACTGAAGCCAGCATAAGCCCGGCGGAGGCGACACATGCCAGCGTGCGGACGGTGTTCCATCGGGTCCAACGGGGCAGGTACGTACCGGTCCAATAGTCCTGAGTGGCGCTGTCGCCTTTGTCCATGGCCGCCAGCGCGTTGTTTAGGGGCACATTGCAGGCCGCTGTGACGCCGAAGCAGCCGAGGACATAGACTAGGCCCGCGAGCATCATCAACATTCCGGTTTGCCCGCCGATGTAGAGGACACCGTAGACGGCGATAAGAAGCGATACCGGAACCATGCCGAGGAAGAGTGTCATGAACACCCAGCGGAAGACCTCGCGGTTGATCTCTTGCATGGCTTCGACGCCGCCGTGGCCGCTGGTCTGCCGAAGCGAGCGCATGATGAAGTCCGAGAAGGCGAGGAAGACGCCGCCGACCAGCGCGTAGGCGATGATGGCGACTTGCGTAAGCAGGAGGAACCAGAGCGGCATTGCTTTGCCCTGTCGTCAGGTTGGGCAGGGGTGCCGGGGCACCCCGCTTTTTTGTTATGCCGCCGTGTTCCACGCGCCAGTGGCTGCGGTTTTGCGTACAAACTCGGCGAACGAGGTCGGCGCGCGACCCAGAGCACGTTGGACACCGTCGGAGGTGTACGCGTTGCGGCCGTCGAGGGTTTCGCGGGCGATTGCGGTGAAGACGTCGGCGACGAAATCCCCTCCGGCATTGGCCACGTTCGCGTGGAAGTCGTCGAAGGTGATGGGGATGTGCTGGATCGGGCGACCGATCTCGGCGGAGAGGACCCCGGCCATGTCGGCGAAGCTGAGCAGGTCGAGGCCGGTGACTTCGTAGAGCTCTCCTGCGTGGTGGTTCTCGGTCAGCGCGGCGGTGACGACGTCGGCGATGTCTTCGATGTCGATGATCGGTTCGGCAATGTCGCCGCCGGGCATCGGCAGGACGCCTGCGAGGATCGGGTCGCGCAGGTAGCCTTCGCTGAAGTTCTGCGCGAACCAGGCGGAGCGGACCAGCGTGTGGCCGACGCCTGAGGCCTGCACGACCTTCTCGCCCTCGCGGGCGTGGTGCTCGCCGCGACCGGAGAGGAGGACCAGCCGTTCGATACCGGAGGTTTTGGCAATTTTGGTGAGTGCGTCGACTTTATCGACCGCGCCCGGGAAGGCGAGATCGGGGAAGTAGGTGACATAGGCGGCACGCACGCCATCGAGCGCTGCGGGCCATGTGCCGGGGTCTTCCCAATCGAATGGGATGGGCGCGTGGCGGGTGCCCCTGCGCACGGGCTTGCCCATCTGTTCGAGGCGGTTGGCGACGCGGGAGCCGGTCTTGCCGGTGGCGCCGATGACGAGGATTTCTTGATCAGACATGTGATGTCCCCCTTGGTGTGCGTTGATGGCCAAGGGGTAGTCGAGGCATCGGCCTGTCGTATTGACCGACGCGGCCAGCGCTTTGACCGACGCGGCCAAAGTTAGCTTTTGCGGTAGTCGGTGGGCGTGTGGCCTGTCCAGCGTTTGAAGGCGCGGGTGAAGGCGCTTTGCTCGGAAAAGCCGGTCATGAAGGCGATTTCGGAGAGGACGTATCTTTCGTCGTTCAGCATGCCGATTGCGATCTCTCGGCGGGTCTCTTCGGTGAGGGTCTGGAAGCTGACCCCTTGCTCGGCGAGGCGTCGGTGGAAAGACCGGACACTCATCCCCAGGCGCTGGGCAATGTGCGCCATCTTGGGCAGGCCTTCGCTGAGGGCGCGGGCGATTTCGTCTTTGGTTTGGGCGCTGAGGGACGGGTGGTCGTCGATCTGGGACAGTTCTTGATCTAGATGGGTTTCGAGGAACTGCGTGATGCCTTCGTCGCCGAGGATGTTGGGCTCGGCCAGCGAGTGGTGCGACAGAAGCATCGCGTCCTTGTCCGCGCCGAAGTGAACGGGGCAGCCGAAATAGGCTTCGTGCTGGGCTGTTTGCGCTGGGGCGGGGTGCTGGAAGTAGACCGCGATGGGAGCGAAAGGACTTGCAGAGACCTGGCGGCTGAGTGAGACGCCGCTGGCGAGGTCGGCTTCGATGGACAGCCGCATCCCGAGGCGCCGCTCGCCGTTGCGGTGTTCGATGAACAGGTGTCCGGCGTCGGTCTCTTGCAGTTCGTACTGGTTGAAGCTTGTCCAGAGGCGCGCGTACCGGGCGACGCGGGCGTATGATCCCAGCAGGTTTGGCGCGGCCTTCCAGGCCAGTCCGAGGGCGCCGTATTCATCGGGGCGCATGGCTTCGCCAACGATGAGTGGCAGGGGCGTCATGTCCATGTGCTCGGCCATGAGTTCGAGCATGTCGTAGTAGTCGGCTTCGTCGAGCATGAGCTTGGGATCTAGCGGCCCGTTTGGGTCGAGGCCGACGGAGCCGAGGATCATCGTCGCATCAACGGCATCACCCGCCGCGCCGACGACCTTTCGGGCGAACAGAGATGTCACCTGTCCCATTTGGGCAGGTTATGCACGACTGGTCGGCTTGTCAGGGGGTGCTCTTCGCGCTCTTGCGAGCGCGCCTCGCTTGCGCCCCGCGGCCTGCGTGACCGGGAATTCACCACATGCTATTGTAGAGGCCAACGATCTCGTCCTCGGTGGGAACGCGTGGGTTGTTGGCGGGGGAGCCTGACGCAAGCGCCTGCTGTGCCATGAGGTGCAGCATGTTGTCGTCGGCGTGGTGACCCAGTGCGGACGGGGAGGGGACGGCAAGGTCGGCGTTGAGCTGGTGCAGGCCGTCGATCAGCTTTGCGCACGCCGTTTCGTCGGAGTCCCGGTCGCTTGCCCATTCCATCACGCGTGCGCAGGTCGCGTAGCGGGCCGGGGCGGCGTCGACTGAGAACGCCGTCACGGTCGGCAGGAGCATCGCGTTCGACAGCCCGTGGGCCACGTGGAAATGCGCGCCGATGGGGCGGCTCATGCCGTGGACGAGGGCGACGGAGGCGTTGGAAAAGGCCATCCCGGCTTGGGAAGACGCAAGCATCAGGGCCTCGCGCGCCGGGCCATCAGACGGGTCCGCGTAAGCGCGGCGTACGTGGTGGGCGATCAGCGGCATGGCCGAGAGGGCGAAGGCGTCGGTGTAGGGAAAGGCGCGGCGGCTGACATAGGCTTCGATGGCGTGGGTCAGACTGTCGACGGCCGTGTCGGCGGTGATGCGGGCGGGTTTCGTGAGGCTGAGGGTCCAGTCGATCAGGGCGGCGGTGGCGACGCAGGCGAGGCCGGAGAGGTTGTATTTCTCGGGGCTTTCGGTGTCGGTGACGACGCACCAGCGCGTCATCTCGGAGCCCGTGCCGCCCGTCGTCGGGATCAGGATGATCGGCACACCGCAGCGGTCGATCTGCGTGGGCGCCTTGTAGTCGCGGACGTGTCCGGGGTTGACCGCCATGAACGACACGGCCTTCGCGGTGTCCATCGGGCTGCCGCCGCCGAATCCGATGACGCAGTCGTAGTCGCCCGCCCGAAAGGCGGCGAGACCGGCGTCGACGCAAACATCGGTGGGGTCCTCGATAACGCCGTCGAACACGACCCATGCGAGGCCCGCCTGGTCCAGCACGTCGGTGAGCTTGGGCAGGTGGAGTTCGGCGACCTTGGGGTCGGTGACGATCAACGGGCGCGATAGTCCGAGTTGGGCGAGGACCTCGGCGACTTCCGCGATGACGCCGCCGCCGATGCGGATGAGGCGCGGGGATTGTACGCGTCCGAGCGTCCCTGTTTGCACGTGGCGCCTCCCCCCTATTGCGAGCCAGATCGCTCGCACGCTATGCGACGTTAAGGCAGCCTTCTATCCCGGGACAAGCGCCATGCAGGTGACCGAGCCGTCGCGTCAGATCGACGTTATCCACTCTACCGATGTTCTTGTGGTTGGGTCCGGTCCCGGAGGGCTGGCGGCGGCGTTGGCGGCGGCGAGGGCGGGCGTTGAGGTGGCGCTGGTGGAGCGGTTTGGCTGTTTCGGGGGCAACATCACGACCGTCGGTGTCGAGGGGTTTGCGTGGTATCGGCACGAGAAGACGGTCGAGGCCGGTGGTATTGGTTGGGAGTTTGAAGAGCGCGCCAAGGCGATGGGCGCGGCGGTGCCGGAGAGCCAGTCGCTGAGCTATGAGCTGGATAGCGAGGGCTTCAAGGTTGTCGCGGATCGCTTGGTGCAGGAGGCGGGGATTCACCCGATGCTGCATCGGATGTTCGTGGCGCCGCTGATGGAGGGTGATCGGATTGCCGGGATCATCACCGAGAGCAAGGCGGGGCGGGAGGCGATCCGGGCGAAGGTTGTCATTGACGCCACGGGCGACGCGGATGTCGCCACAAGGGCCGGGGCGCCGGTTGTGCATCCGCCGAGGGAAGAGTTGCAGGCGGCGAGCGTGATGTTCCACCTCGCGGGCGTGGACAAGGCGCGGTTCATGGAGGACGTGCTCGCCAATCCGCAGACATATGCCGACTGGTCCACGGGGGAGTGGACGGTGGAGACTGACGGGAAGGAGGACGAGATGTTCTCGCCCTTCCTCAAGAAGCCGTTCGAGACGGCGCGGAAGGCGGGGGTGATCCCGGCGGATCTGACGACCATCGCGGGCACGTGGGGCGCTGTGCATGACAGCGGTGAGATGACGTATATGAACCTTGTGCATCTCGATAACTGCGACGGCACGGACCCTGACGACCTGACGCATTTCGAGATCGAAGGGCGGCGGCATGCGATGATGGCGATTGAGGCCTTGCGCCAGTTCGCGCCCGGCTGCGAGGGCGTGCGGTTGCGGAACTTTGGGATGACGCTGGGGGTTCGGGATACGCGGAAGATCGATGCGTTGTACAACATGACCGAGGCGGACGTGCGGAACGAGGCGCGGTTTGAGGACAGTATCGGCATTTATCCGGAGTTCATTGACGGCTACGGGATCCTGATCCTGCCGACGACGGGGCGGTACATGCACATCCCCTATCGGTCGATGGTGCCGCGCGGGGTGAAGGGGCTGCTTGTCGCGGGGCGGGCGACGGGAGGGGACCGCGTGGCGCATGCGGCGACGCGAAACATGGCGTGCTGCGCGGTGTCCGGTCAGGGCGCGGGGATCGCTGCGGCGCATGCGGTGCGGTCCAACGCGGAGTTGGATGGGGTTGATCTGAGCGCGATTCAGGGGGAGTTGGCACGGCAGGGTGTAAGGTACGTCTAGGAGCGTTTTCCGGCGTGGAACAAGGCCTTTAGGCCGCCGCGCCATCGACGGGCCCTCCCCAGGCCCAGCGATACATCTCAAGTCGCGCGTCGCTCAAAACGATTGCGGTACGGCTGCCATAACCGCGTTGCGGCGATGTTGGTCTCGCCGGTCCAGGGCCCATCAATGACGCGGCTTGTCCTTCAAAGAATTTGGTGCGGTCGAGCGCTTTCCGGCGCGAGAGAGGGCCGGATCGTGGAAAAGGGTCAGCTGCAGGCCCTCGCCAACGCTCCGACCGACCGGTACACATGCGCCCTGGTCGCCGCACAGCCGTCAAGAATGCCGGTTAACCCCGCCCCGCCGCCGCAGACACCGACCCTGCTTCAGGCGGACGGTGTCGTGCGACGGATGAAGACCGGTGGCCTTTTCGCGCGGCCGATTACGGCGGTGGCCGATGCCAGCCTGACCTTGGCAAGCGGTGAGACCCTCGGCCTAACGGGGCCGAGTGGGTGCGGAAAGTCGACGCTTGCGCGTGTGCTGCTAGGCCCCGATGGCGGCAAGATCATTCACAGCTCTCAGGGGCCGCTGTCGCGTCACCTCTAGCCTCTCTCACAGCACCCCGAAACCGCCTTTGACCCGCGCTGGCAGCTGGAACGATCGGTTGCTGAGGTCTTTGCGATCCATCGCCTCGGCAGCGCGGCCGATGCAAGGGCCACTGCAGCACCTCTCTTGGACGCGCTCGACCTGTCGCCAGACCTCCTCAAACGCTTCCCCCGGCAGGTAAGCGGCGGGCAACTCCAACGTCTGGCCCTCGTATGTGCTCTGTTGGTGGGCCCAAAGGTGCTCGTCCTGGATGAACCCACATCGATGCTCGATGTGTTGATGCAGTCTCAGGTGGTAGAAGCGATCCGCAGCCTTCAAGACACGCGTGATCTGGCCTGCCTGTTTATCACGCACGATCCCGACCTCGCCACAGCCTTCTCTCACCGCATCGCCGTAATGCAGTCTGGTCACATCGTCGAAACCGCTCCAAGCGTCCAATTGCGCCGTGCTCCAAAGAGCGACGCTGCCCGCTGCTTGACGGACGCCTTTTATGCAGGCCGCGGCCATGTCGCTTGACCCGCGATGGGTGCGCCTCGGGCCCGTCGCCTTTTGGCAGGCGGCTTTCGCCGAAGCCGCGGGTCAGAACCCTCGGTGGCGCGATGCAGCGGCGGACGAGGCGTTTTGGGCAGACTACGCGTCAGACTACGACGTCCGCAGCCCACTTGCGGCCCTGGCAAATGACGTCATCTCCGACCTACGCGCCCTTTTGCCCCAAGGCGGCACCCTACTTGAGATTGGCTCCGGCACCGGCGCGTTTACGCGTCGCCTTGCGGCAGGCCTTTCGAAGATCACGTGCATCGAAGCTTCCGCCGCCATGCGCACGGCGTTCGACGCTGCATGGGGCGCTGAGGTCCCTGTAAAGGTCGTCCCGTGCGACTGGCTGGCTGTGCCGGGCAAGGTGACTGACGTAGTCTTTTGCGCCAACGCTCTGTACCGCACTGATGACATCGCTGGCTCGGTCTACAAAATGACACCGGCAGCCCGGGAGCATGTCGCCATCGTCCAGACGGTTGGTCGCCCCCACGCAGCCCCCTTGCAGCTCACCGAAGGTGGTAGGGTCTGGGCATGGGAGTGGGCGGATGCAATCTCGGACGTGCTGGATGCTCTTGGGTACATCCACAACCGCAAGGATTAATGGGTTACCCGGTCCGATGGGGAGGGGCACGTAGCGCTGCTTACATGGCGCGGACGAATGACGGCACAATCCGGCTTGGCAAAACCAAGGTAGTGAATGCCAGAGCTTAAGTGCGGGCTGAACCGGGTTGAGTGGAGAGATCGTGATAGACATCGCAGCGCCCAAAGTGTTGGGGATCGAGACGAGTCAGAGTCGGCAGATTACAAGTTTTCAACCAAATTCTCTGAGGGGTCGTAACACTAATGATTGCGCCTTGGAGCATATGTCTCGACGCTTGCGGACATGTCCAGGTTTTTCCGCGCCAGTGCAATTAAATCAATTGCTTAGTGTTCTAAGCGTCCCAGCTTTCAACGGACACGTCCACATACTTCTGGCTGCGAGACAAGCACTTTCTTTGCCAGAAGCGGGACGAGACCTTTCGGACTGCATACAGCCAAGGAGAAAAGCATGGGAAAGCTCACACAAACCCAGCTTGCACGACGATGGCACATTTCACCGCGGACGTTGGAGCAATGGCGTTGGCTTGGAAAGGGTCCAAGGTTTCTGAAGATCGGCGCGCGGGCTATATGACGAGAAGGTCTGTCAGAATACGTCCGGTCCATTGCCGCGGGAGGCGGGCTAATGGCCAAACGCTTTCCGGCAAGTCTTGTCTGGGAAGCCGACGAACTCCTGCGTCTCGATCCAGGGTGTCGCGAACCGCCATACTATGATGAATCAGGACCGAGAGAGACCCAAGAGAAAACGGGCTCGCGAGCTTACCCTGTGCTTACCCGTACAACGTGGCAAGCTCAAAGTTCCTTCGTAAGTCTACTTCGATTTCAGTGGTGAGCCGTGCAGGGATCGAACCTGCGACCCACTGATTAAAAGTCAGTTGCTCTACCAACTGAGCTAACGGCCCACAACTCCGCGCGTTTACGGTAGTGAATCGGATGGGTCAAGGCTCGAAACCATGTAAGCCGCGCAACCCAAGATCGTGCGCCCCACTGGCGTTGGGGACCCGCCCGCTTTATATCTTGCGCATGCGATTGGACGTGGCCTCTGGTGCCCTTCCGTTCATGAAAATGCACGGACTTGGGAACGACTTCGTGGTGATTGACGCTCGGGAGAGAAGCACCGGCGTCTCATCTCTTGTGGCGCGTGCCCTCGGGGATCGACATCGTGGCATCGGATTCGACCAGCTTGCGGTAATTGAAGATGACTCGAATGCGGACGTGCGATTGACGTTCTACAACTCGGATGGCTCCAAGTCGGCGGCGTGCGGGAACGCGACGCGCTGCATTGCTCGTTGGGAAATGGAGCGTCGCCATTCCGACAAGCTGACGCTCGCGACAGAGCGGGGTGTTCTGGAGGCGGTCGATGCCACCGATGGCCTGACGTCTGTCAACATGGGCCTGCCGCTTATGGGGTGGCAGGACATTCCGCTGGCCGAAGAGGCGGACACGCTGCACCTTCCCATTGCGGGAGACCCGGTCGCGACGTCGATGGGCAACCCGCATTGCACGTTCTTCGTGGCGGGCTCTGAGGCGGTCGACCTCGCCACATTCGGCCCGAGGCATGAGACGCATCCCCTCTTTCCCGAACGCACAAATGTGCAGATTGTCCATCAGACTGGCCCCGACCAATTGCGAATGCGCGTGTGGGAGCGCGGAACGGGGATCACCCTCGCGTCCGGCTCATCAAGCTGTGCGGTGGCTGTGGCGGCGCATCGGCGGGGACTGACAGGGCGCAAGGTCTCGATTGATCTCGATGGAGGTCGACTGGAAATCGACTGGCGCGAAGACGGCGTTTGGATGACTGGGCCCACTACCCACGTCTTTAGCGGCACGCTAACCGCGGAATTTCTGGAAAGCCTCGCATGACCGCACCACTCTTTTCCAACCACGGCTGCCGTCTAAACGCCTACGAAACCCACGCGATGGAGGCGATGGCCAAGGACGCGGGCCTCGACAACGCGGTGATCGTGAATACCTGCGCCGTGACGCAGGAAGCCGTTCGAAAGGCGCGGCAAGACATCCGGCGGCTGCGACGCGAAAACCCGGACGCGCAGGTGATTGTCACCGGCTGCGCGGCGCAAACCGACCCCGACGGCTTCGCTGCGATGGACGAGGTCGACCAAGTGATCGGCAACGCCGAAAAGATGTCCCCCGCAACTTGGTCCGGGCTGTCGACTGGCCGGACAGAGCCGGTGCTTGTCGACGACATCATGTCTGTCACCGAGACGGCGTCTCACCTCATCGATGGGTTCGGGACGCGCGCGCGTGCCTATGTGCAGATCCAGAATGGATGCGATCACCGCTGCACGTTCTGCATTATTCCGTACGGGCGCGGGAACTCTCGCTCGGTCCCAGCGGGGGTCGTCGTCGATCAGATCAACAGGCTGGTTGATCGCGGGTATGAGGAAGTAGTGCTAACGGGGGTCGACCTGACCTCTTGGGGGGCGGATTTGCCGGGCACGCCGCCCTTGGGGGATCTCGTCCGCCGTGTCCTGAAGCTGACGTCAGTGAAGCGACTACGGCTGTCATCTATCGACTCGATTGAAGCGGACCCGACGCTGATGGAGGTAATCGGCGGGGAGCCCCGCCTTATGCCGCACCTACACCTCTCGCTTCAGGCGGGGGATGACATGATCCTCAAGCGGATGAAGCGTCGTCATCTGCGGGACGATGCGATCCGTTTCTGCGAAGAGGCGCGGGAGCTTCGCCCGGACATCACCTTTGGCGCTGACATTATCGCAGGCTTCCCGACCGAGACGGACGCGATGTTCGAAAACTCTCTGCGATTGGTGGAGGAGTGCGGCCTTACATGGCTTCATGTGTTCCCTTACTCCCCGCGCCCCGGCACCCCTGCCGCACGGATGCCGCAGGTGCACGGCGCTGCGATCAAAGAACGCGCACAACACCTCCGAGAAGCAGGCCAAGCAGCCGTCCAGCAACATCTGGAAACACAACAGGGCCGCACGCATCGCGTGCTGATGGAAGCCTCCGATCTTGGCCGGACGGAGCAATTCGCTGAGGTTCGAATGTCCGCACCGCGAGAGGTCGGTCGCATCGTATCAGCGGTGATCAATGGGCACGACGGCATCCGCCTGACGGCTGCATGACGGCAGCGTCAACTCGACCGAAGCCCTAACGACAGCGCCTCAACCAAAGCCTGCACCTCATCTTGAAGCACCTCGCGAGGCGCCCCCGCAAATTGGCCATTCAGGGAAAGCTGAACAACGCCATGGACCGACGCGAACAGGGTCTGGGCGCGCAATGCCAAGGTTTCAGTCGACAGTCCGGGCAGCAGGGCACCAAGCGGATGGGTGAGATGCGTGATCAGCGCCAGATACTCCGCCTGATGCCAGTCGGGCAGATCCTGACCGTCCGGTAGACGGTGGTTGAACGCCGCGAACCAAAGGTTTCTCTCTGACAGCGCAAACTGCACATACGCTGTCGCCAACGCCTTCAACGCGCCTTCCGGGGTTTTCGCCGTCCTGCCCGCCTCATCCAACTTGTCGCTCAGTCGTTTGATGGTTCTGGAGTTCACCAGAATGATCAGCCCATCCAAGTCGGTCACCACGTTGTAAAGCGCCCCCAAGGCACAACCGGCCGTTTGCGTCACACTGCGCGCCTTCAACCCCACCATGCCCAGCCTTGCGATCTCGTCTTCGGCCGCGTCGATCAGGCGCTGCCTCAGCTCATCTCGCTTCGTCTTCGTATTGTTGCTCATCCCTACACAGTCCATTTCATGAACGTTGTTCAAATGATTCTTGAACGTCGTTCATAACTCAAGTATCCAGCACTTGAACAACGTTCATCAGAAGAGGTCGCAATGTTCAAGCAAATCGTCACTTTGGTCCGGGGTCGTTCCGCTGATAGCGCCGAGGCGTTCCTCGATGCCAACGCCCTAATCCTTCTGCGCCAGCAAATCCGGGACGCCGTTCGCTGTGTCGAGCATTCCCGCAAGGCCCTTGCAACGGTCATGGCGTATTCAGAGCGAGAGAAGGTCGCCCTGACGCGCCTTGAAGACAAAATCGCTGACCTTGAAACGCGTGCCACAGACGCACTGGACAAAGGCAACGAAGAACTCGCGCGAGAGGCCGCGACGACCATCGCCCATCTTGAGGATGAGCGCGACGCCACGGCTCAGACCGTCGCGAACTACACCACGGAGATCGCCCGGCTGCGCGATCATCTGTCCAAAAGCCAGGGCGTTCTCGCCCAGCTCAAGCGCGGACAGCGCATTGCCGAGGCCAATGACAAAGCCCATCGCGCGCATGGCCAGATCTCGACCCTCCAGTCCAGCAATCTGGAAGAGGCAGCAGCCACCCTGAAGCGTCTGCAAGAACGTCAGGCCCACTCCGACGCCACAGTCGCGGCGATGGAGGAACTGTCGGCCAGCTCAAACGCCGACACTATGAGCGACCGTCTGGCCGAAGCCGGGTACGGCGCCCCTAAGCAAAGCAGTGCCGACGATGTTCTGGCACGGCTGAAGTCGAAGAAATCCTAACACAACCAAACACACTGAAAGGAAACCAAAATGACCAACGCGTATATCAACAAGCCGTCTACCGCCTGGACTTCGTTCACCTACCTGCAGTTCGGAGTTGCCGCTGCGATGATGGCCGGCGGGATCTTCTTCCTCGAAGCAAGCTTCGCCGCAAAGGGCTTCTACGCAATGTCCGCCATCATGCTGGTCAGCTCGACCGCCGCGATCTCCAAATCGCTCCGCGACAGTGAGGAGGCGCAGCGGCTGCACAACAAGATCGAAGACGCGCAGACCGAGCGTCTGTTGGCCGAAACCTCTGTCTCCAACGCCGCCTGATCATCGTCAAAGTCCGGGCGCCTCAAACGAGGCGCCCCGACGCAATGGCAAGGATACCCTTATGTCGGTTGTTTCACTTTCAGCGGTAGGCCGGGTCCTCCACACGCTCCTCTTCCTCATCGCTTTGGCCGCATCCACAGCATGGATTGCGACGGCGCTTTCGGTCCACATGTCCGGCCTTTCCCGCGTCGCCGCACTCGGCGCACTGGGTCTTTCTGCGATCACGGCATCCGTAGCCCTTTGGATTTCCAAGACCAGAGGCTGGGCAATCTTGCTAACCGTGCTGGCCGTGTCCATCGGCTGGTACCAAACGCTACAGCCGCGCCAGGACCGCAACTGGGCGTTCGACGTCGCGCACGGCGTTCAGGCGCGTGTGGATGGAGAATTCGCGCACCTAACCCAAGTGCGCAACTTCGAGTGGACGTCACCCGACACCGCCAACGTCTCGTGGGAGGCGCGCACCTATGACCTCGAAAAACTGACCTCCGCAGACCTCGTCACCTCTGTCTGGGACAACCCGGATGTCGCCCATGTCATCGTGACCTTCGGCTTCTCTGACGGCCAGCGCGTGGCCTTCTCTGTCGAGACGAGACGCGAAGCGCACGAATCCTACAGCGTGGTCGGCGGGTTTTTCCGGCAATTCGAACTCGTCCTGATCGCCGCGACCGAAGAAGACGTCCTGAAACTACGCACCAATCATCGGCAGGAAGACGTCCGCCTGTACCCCCTCGCCCTGAATACTCAGCAATTGCGCGACCTCTTCCTGTCGTATGTTGATTTGGCCAACCACCTGCAAGACCAGCCCGAATTCTACAACACACTCACCCACAACTGCACAACGACGCTCTACCCGCTCGCGCAAGTGGTTCAGCCAGACCTTCCCTTGGATTGGCGCATTCTGATGTCAGGGCACCTCGCCAGCTACGTCGACGAACTCGGCGGCTTGGCAGGTGGCCAGAAGCAAGCGCAGATCACCACGATGGCTCAGGCCGCAACCCGGTCGAACTATTCCGCCATGATCCGACGAGCCGAAACTCGGCATTGATGTCCCGTCGTTCCATCGGCGATATGCCGATATGACGCGCCCGCTTCTGGACAATCAGCACGCCCGACGCCTTTTTCTGGATCGTCACCTGCTGCTCCGCCCCGGCTCTGGCACGGGACGGGGTGCTGATCTTGACGGCGTGCTGACCAAACTCGGCTTCGTACAGGTCGACAGCGTCAACACCCTCGCCCGTGGCCACGACCTGATCCTCTGGTCCCGCCGTGGCCAATACCGCCCCAAGCACCTCGAACGCCTCGTATCGCACAACCGCACGGCCTTTGAGCACTGGACCCACGACGCCGCCGTCATCCCCATGCAGTTCTTTCCGATGTGGCGCCTCAAGTTCGCCCGCGACGAGGCACGCATGCGGGCGCGTTGGCCGCAATGGCGCCGCGACGGGTGGGAGGCGGAGATCGATGCCGTCCAGCGGCACGTTGCCGACAACGGGCCCGCCTGTTCGCTTGACGTCGGCGGAGACGAGAAGAAGGCGTCCTCCGGCTGGTGGGACTGGCATCCGTCCAAGACGGCCCTCGAATTCCTGTGGCGCTCCGGGCAGTTGTCGGTCTGCCATCGTCAGGGCTTTCGGAAGTTCTACGATCTGCCCGAACGCGTGATCCCGGCGGAGTATCTCAACAGTCGCAAGAACGACCTCGAAATCGTCGATTGGGCAATGTCCCAAGCGCTAGACCGCCTGGGCTTCGGGACAAGTGGGGAACTGGCCGCCTTCTTCGACATCGCGACCCGAGAAGAAGCAAGGATTTGGTGTGCCGAAGCACTCGCCACGGGGCGCATTCTTGACGCCGATGTCCAGATGGCCGACGGCACAATCCGTCGCAGCTTCACAACCGAGGACGCGCTCGATCAGGCCGCAACTCTGCCCAACCCGTCATCGCGGGTCCGACTTCTCTCGCCCTTCGATCCCGCATTGAGGGATCGAGCCCGCGCGGAACGGCTCTTCGGCTTCCACTACCGGATCGAGATCTTCGTGCCCGAAGCCAAACGCAAGTACGGCTACTACGTCTTTCCCGTCCTGCAAGGGACACGCCTAATCGGGCGACTCGACGCCAAGCGCGACGGCAACACGCTCAGCGTGCGGACGTTCTGGCCGGAAGCCGGGGTGCGGATGGGAACGATCCGAACCTCCGCCCTGGAGGCAGAGCTGGAGCGGGTCAGGGCGCTCGCTGGAGTAGAGCAGATAGAGTGGCAGCCCGCATGGCAGCAAAGCTGAACCGCCACTCCAGCGCATAGCAGCATTGCTTCCCCTTGGTCCGGCGCACGCGGATGCCCAGTTGATGGCCGGAAAGGGGAAGCCAAATGTTCGATACCTACAAAATGCGCGACCATGACATGCCTGACGAGATGCGGGTTCTCTTGGACACCTACCCCCGCGACGCGTGGGAGGCGCACCCTGGCTTCAGGGAAAAGACCCGCCATTGGCTGGCCGCGCACCAGATGTTCCGGCGCGTTGCGGAACGGGTGCGCCTCGATACCGAAGCGGTCCTGAACAAGGACATCGCTTTGGGTGACTATATCGGGCGCCTGTCCTACTTCGGCGGCAACCTCATCAGCAACCTGCACGGTCACCACGGCTGGGAAGACCACAGCTACTTCCCGGAGCTCTCCGCCGCAGACCCTCGCTTCGATGCGGGGCTAGAGCTGCTGGAACAGGATCACACCGATCTCGACGTGGTGTTGGATGACATGACGCAGAAGGCAAACCGTGTCATCAAGCTCGCGACCTTGGATGAGACGCAGGCGGTGGACGAAGCGAACGCCGTCCTTCCCGCAGCGGAAGCGATCGAGGCCTTCCTGAAGCGCCATTTGAGCGACGAGGAAGAGCTCGCCGTGCCGATCATCCTGCACCATCGTTTGAGAGGATAGCATGGGCAACGACACGTCCACGCAGGAAGATCAGACCGACGCCAGAGCCCGCCGCGCACGGGGCGAATTCGTGCGCGGCGTCAGTGGCTTTCGGCACGCCATCGGCGACCCGGATTTCCCAGCAGAGCCTGGCCGCTATCACCTGTTCGTCGCGCTGAACTGCCCGTGGTGCCACCGAGTGACACTGGCTCGCGCCGTCTTAGGATTGCAGGACACCATCACCATGGACGTGGCCTTCCCCAACCGCACGGGCGAAGGCGACCCCGCCGGACCCAACCTCTGGGAATTCGCGCCCACCCGCGTGGCGAGCCTGACCGGCGCACCGCTCCCCGAATGCACGTTGGAGACCGGCACCGGAGACGGGCTACGATTGGCGAAAGAGGTTTATCAGCGAGAGGGCTCAAACGAGCAATCCGTACCGATCCTCTATGACAAGGTCGCCGGTCGGATCGTGAGCAACGAAAGCGCCGAGATCATACGCATGCTCGACGCCCATGCCGATGCACTGGGCAGCAGCCTGCCGGATCGCCCGCGCCTTGTGCCGTCGGAGGACATCGCGCAGCTCAACGACCGAATCTACACGACGATCAACAATGGCGCCTACAAGGCCGGGTTCTCGTCAGATCAGGCGGTCTACGCAAAGGCCTTCGCCGCCTATTTCGAAACCCTGGCTTGGCTCGAAGACCTGTTGTCCGATGGACGGCCCTTTTTGACCGGCGAAAGCTTCACCGAAGCCGACCTGCGCCTTTTCCCGACGCTCTACCGGCACGATCCGGTCTACTATGTGCGCATGAAGCTGAACGGCGCTCGCATCCTCGACTACCCCAACCTCTGGCGCTGGCTCTGCCGCGTCTACGCGCTTGACGGCGTCGCCGAGGCCGGGTCGCTCGTGCACTGCCGACAGGGCTATTTCGGCCGGTCCTGGAACGGTGTTGTCCCCCTCGGCCCGTTGCAGCCGATGGCCTATCCGGACGCGTATCGGCACCCCGAATTGGCCATCGCAGCACGCTGATCCCGGCACCACACACAGCTGTGTCAACCCGCCGGTTGCCAAGTTTACACTGAAACGCAATACAGGTTCATGGGTTCACTGGATGTTAGCCACAGTCCTGGACTGGTAGCCGCATCTATCGCAATCGCGATGATCAGCGGCTTTACAGGGCTCAACCTGACGAAAGACCTGTCGTCCAAATCGGTCTCGCGACGCAGAATCGCAGTGGCCCTGGCGGCGGTCGCGTTGGGCGGCGGCATCTGGTCGATGCACTTCGTGGCCATGCTTGGCCTGCAGATGCCCATCCTCTTTTACTACGACGCCGCAATCACCCTTGCCTCTGCCCTGCTCGCCATCCTGATCGTGGCTGCGGCCCTGATCCTGCTCCACTTCACGGAACGCCGCCCCTCTCACATCGTTGGCGCGGGCGCGCTCGTCGGAATTGGGATCGCATCGATGCACTACGTCGGCATGACAGCGCTCGAACTCTGCCGTGCCGTGTCCTCAGGGGCGAGCATCATCGGCTCCACCCTCCTGTCCATCGCGCTTTGCATCGCTGCGGTCTGGGTCGCCTACAGCGAGCGTACGAACCGCAATATCCTTCTTGGCACTGTCTGCTTCGGCAGCGCCGTCGCAGCGGTGCACTTCGTGGCAACGTTCCAGACCAGCTTCGTGCCCGTCGAGGGCTTCTCACAGTTCGGACCGGTCATGAGCAATCAGGCCCTCGCCATCGGCGTCATCCTGTCCAGTTTCGTCATTCTGGGGACATTCCTGTGGGTCAGCACCATGTACCTCACCCCGGAGGCAACCGCCGCCGAAGCACAGAGTTCGCCATCCGAAAGACCACCGGAAGCGCCCCAACTCCGCGTGCCCTGCGAGAAAGCCGGGGGCCGGGTCTACATTCGCCCGGATGAAGTGGCCTTCGTGCGGGCCGATGGACACTACACCCAGGTCTACACCGACGAGGGGCGCCTGTTCTGCTCTTGGCCGATCACCGAGGCGATCAATCGGCTCTGCAGGGCCGGTCACCTGCATGTCCACCGCAGCTATGTGATCAACCCAGACAAGGTCGCTTCCTTCGAGAAACGCAAGGACAGCGGGCGCTGCACATTTGTCTCGCAAAACTGCCCGAAGGTGCCCGTCAGCCGCTCCAAACTGAAAAGTGTCCAAGAGGCGCTCGGCGTCAAAGCCGCCTGACGCCCGGCGCAACTCGTGCGCGGCACGGCGCATTTCGTGCAAAAGCCTCGCATTCTATGCGTTCTGAGGGGACTGCGGCAGCCCGTCGCACACTATAACACGCACGCCAGGATCGCGCTTTGGGAGGAGATCGATGATTCCAGCAGCCTTTGACTACCACCGTCCAGACAGCATTGGTGGGGTCCTATCCATCCTTGAAGAGCACGGAGACGATGCGCGCGTCATGGCGGGCGGCCACAGCCTGATCCCCATGATGAAGCTGCGCATGGCGTCGGTCGATCACCTGATCGATCTGCAGAACGTCCGCGAGCTGTTCGGCATCGACATCCGCACCGGAGAGGTCCGGATCGGCGCCATGACCACCCAGACCGAGATCATCGACAATGCCGAGCTCGCCCGCCTCTGCCCGATCCTGAAAGAGGCGTCGCTCCAGATCGCCGATCCACAGGTCCGCAACATGGGCACCGTCGGCGGCAACGTCGCCAACGGCGACCCCGGCAACGACATGCCCGGCCTGATGCAATGTCTCGACGCCCGGTTCACGCTGGTCGGCCCGGATGGCGAGCGCGACGTCGCCGCCCGCGACTTCTACGAAGCCGCCTACATGACCGACCGCGAAGATGATGAGGTGCTCACCACTGTCACCATCCCCTTCCACGGTACCGGCTACGCCTACGAAAAGCAAAAGCGCAAGATCGGCGACTACGCCACCGCCGCCGCCGCCGTGACGCTGGAAAACGATGTGGGTCGCTGCATCTCAGCCTCCATCGCGATGACCAATCTAAGCGACACGCCCGTCTGGTCCGAAGCCGCTGGCGCCGCACTTGTCGGAACGTCGGTCGGCGAGGCCGAAATCAAGGCCGCCGTCTCAGCGATGCTCGACGACATCGACCCGCAACACGACAACCGCGGGCCCGTCGAATTCAAACGCCACGTCGCCGGGGTGATCCTGACCCGCGCCATCGAACGCGCCTGGACCCGCGCAGAGGGAGGAGCCTGATCATGGGCAAGAAGATGCACATCACCATGACCGTGAACGGCAAAGAGGAAGAGTTCCTCGCCGAACCGCGCGAGTTGCTGATCTACACGCTGCGCGAGCGGCTGAACTACACCGGCCCGCATATCGGCTGCGAAACCTCGCACTGCGGCGCCTGCACGGTGGAGATCAACGGCAAATCCGTGAAGGCCTGCACCATGTTCGTCGCTCAGGCCGATGGCGCCGATGTGACGACCATCGAAGGCATCGGCGGCCCCGACGACCTGCACCCGCTGCAAGCGGCGTTTCGCGAGCACCACGGCCTCCAGTGCGGCTATTGCACACCGGGCATGATCACCCGCGCCCGCAAGCTGCTGGAAGAAAACCCGAACCCCACCGAAGAGGAAATCCGCTTCGGCATGGCCGGCAACATCTGCCGCTGCACCGGATACCAGAACATCGTGAAATCCATCAAAGCCGCTGCCACCGAAATTCAGGCAGCCAAGGAGGCGGCGGAATGAAGGACGAAGTCGACACCAAGGAAGACCGTATCGCCAACCTGAAGGGGCTCGGATGCTCTCGCAAGCGAGTCGAAGATGCGCGGTTCACCCAGGGCAAGGGCAACTACGTTGATGACATCAAGCTCGACGGCATGCTGGCGGGCGATTTCGTCCGCTCCCCCTACGCGCACGCGACGATCAAGGATATCGACATCAGCGCCGCGATGGAGGTTCCCGGCGTGCTCGCCGTCCTGACGGCAAAGGATCTGGAGCCGCTGGGTCTGCATTGGATGCCCACCCTCGCGGGCGACAAGCAGATGGTCCTCGCCGACGGCAAGGTCCTGTTCCAGGGCCAGGAAGTCGCCTTCGTCGTGGCCGAAGACCGCTATGCCGCCGCCGACGGGGTCGAAGCCGTGGTGGTGGAGTACGAAGAACTCCCCGTCCTCGTCGACCCGTTCAAGTCGCTCGAATCCGACGTCATCCTGCGCCCCGACCTGGTGGGCGAAGACGGCGCAATCCCCGACGGCGCCCACGGGCCGCGCAAGCATCACAACCACATCTTCACGTGGGAAATCGGCGATCAGGACGCGACCGAACAGGTCCTCGACGAGGCCCCCGTCGTCGCCGAAGAGATGATGTACTACCACCGCACCCACCCCTGCCCGCTGGAAACCTGCGGCTGCGTGGCGTCGATGGACAAGGTGAACGGCAAGCTGACGCTCTACGGCACGTTCCAGGCGCCGCACGCGATCCGCACGGTCGTCTCGCTGATCTCGGGCATTGAGGAGCACAACATCCGCGTCATCTCCCCCGATATCGGGGGCGGGTTCGGCAACAAGGTCGGCGCGTATCCGGGATATGTCTGCTCGGTCGTGGCCTCCATCGTCACGGGAAAGCCCGTGAAGTGGATCGAGGACCGGATGGACAACCTGATGACCACCGCCTTCGCACGCGACTATTGGATGAAGGGCAAGATCGCCGCGACGAAAGAGGGCAAGATCCTCGGCCTCTGGTGCCACACCACCGCGGACCACGGCGGCTTCGACGCCTGCGCCGACCCGACGAAGTTCCCGGCCGGGTTCATGAACATCTGCACCGGGTCCTACGACATCCCGACAGCGTATCTCGCCGTGGACGGGGTCTACACCAACAAAGCACCCGGCGGCGTGTCCTACCGCTGCTCATTCCGCGTGACGGAGGCGGTGTACTTCATCGAGCGGATGATCGAGCTTCTCGCGATCGAGCTCAACATGGACGCCGCCGAACTCCGACGGATCAATTTCATCAAGAAGGAACAGTTCCCCTACCAGTCGGCGCTCGGCTGGGAATACGACAGCGGCGACTACCACACCGCTTGGGACAAGGCGCTTGCGGCCGTCGACTACGACGGCCTCCGCAAAGAGCAGGCCGAACGGGTCGAGGCGTTCAAGCGCGGCGAAACCCGCTCGCTCATGGGCATCGGCCTGACGTTCTTTACCGAGATCGTGGGCGCAGGCCCCGTGAAAAACTGCGACATCCTCGGCCTCGGCATGTTCGACAGCTGCGAAATCCGCATCCACCCCACCGGATCGGCCATCGCACGCCTCGGCACCATCAGTCAGGGGCAGGGCCACGCGACGACCTTTGCGCAGATCCTTGCGTCGGAGATCGGCCTGCCCGCTGATTCGATCACCATCGAAGAGGGCGACACCGACACCGCGCCCTATGGGCTTGGGACGTATGGCTCGCGGTCCACGCCTGTGGCGGGCGCGGCCACCGCGATGGCAGGACGCAAGATACGGGCAAAGGCCCAGATGATCGCGGCCTACCTGCTGGAGGTTCACGACAACGACGTCGAGTTCGACGTGGACCGTTTCGTTGTCAAAGGCGCCCCCGAGCGCTTCAAGACGATGAAAGAGATCGCCTTCGCCGCCTACAACCAGGCCATCCCGGGCATCGAACCGGGGCTCGAAGCGGTCAGCTATTACGATCCGCCCAACATGACCTATCCGTTCGGCGCTTATGTCTGCGTGATGGACATCGACGTCGATACTGGTGTCACCGACATCCGCCGCTTCTATGCGCTGGACGATTGCGGGACGCGGATCAACCCGATGATCATCGAAGGGCAGGTCCACGGCGGCCTGACCGAGGCGCTCGCCGTCGCGCTGGGGCAAGAGATCGCGTACGACGAGATGGGCAACTGCAAGACCGGCACGCTGATGGACTTCTTCCTGCCCACCGCGTGGGAGGTTCCGAACTACGAAACCGACCACACCGTCACCCCCTCGCCGCATCACCCGATCGGCGCCAAGGGTGTCGGCGAAAGCCCGCATGTGGGCGGCGTGCCGTGCTTCTCGAACGCCGTGCACGACGCCTTCCGCGCCTTCGGTCTGCGGCAAAGCCACATGCCCCATGATCACTGGCGCATCTGGAAAACCGCCAACGATCTGGGCCTCCACAACTGATCCCCCTTGCCCTCGCCCATGTGGCGGGGGCAGCCTACGGATGAGGTGGCGATGAGCTGGACTGATCTTCAGAAAGCCATGGCGGAGGAGGCCTACGTGGCCTCCGACGACCTCGCCGTCGCCTTGCATCTGGCCATCACCCTCGGTCGGCCCATCCTGCTGGAGGGCGCCGCCGGGGTGGGCAAGACCGAAGTCGCCAAGGTGCTGGCGCAGACACAGGGCGCCAGGCTCATCCGCCTGCAATGCTATGAGGGGCTCGACGCGGCGCAGGCGATCTATGAATGGAACTACCAGCGCCAACTTCTGTCGATCCGGGCGGCTGCCGAAGACGGCCAAACGGGCCGCGAGGTGGAAGAGCGCATCTTCTCCGAAGACTTCCTCCTCGAACGCCCCCTGCTCGCCGCGATCCGGCAGCCTGAACAAGTGGTCCTCCTGATCGACGAAATCGACCGCGCCGATGAAGAGTTTGAGGCCTACCTCCTCGAAGTCCTCTCCGACTTCCAGGTCACCGTCCCCGAACTCGGCACCATCCGCGCCACCACGAAACCCATCGTCATCCTCACTGCCAACGGCACCCGAGACCTCAGCGACGCCCTCCGCCGCCGCTGCCTCTACACCCATATCGGATACCCGACGATGGAGGCGGAACTCGCCATCCTCCACGCCCGCTGCCCGGGCGTCGAAGCCCGCCTCGCCCGCCAGATTGTCGGCTTTGTGCAAGCCTTGCGCGCCGAAAGCCTGGAGAAAGTCCCCGGAATAGCGGAAATGTTGGATTTCGCGGCCGCCCTCATGGGCCTCGGAATCGCCGACCTCACGTCCGACCCAACGCTCCTTCACGCCTCGCTCAAGACCCTCCTGAAGACCCAGGAAGACCAGGCCGCCGTCACCCACGAAGTCACCGCCCGCCTCGCAGGGAGGGCCGCATGAGCCGTGTCACCCGCTTTGCAGGACGCGACACTGGCCCTGCCTCCCGTGTCGCCGGGTTCATCGGCCATCTGCGCGCGAATGGCCTATCACTCGGCGTCGCCGAAACCGGGCTTGCCCTTGAAGCACTCGCCGAAGTCGACGCCGCCGACCCCGACCACGCCCGCCGGGCGCTAAAGGCCGTCTGCACCGGCTGCAAGGACGATGCAGACCAGTTCGACGCCCTCTTCGACAGCTTCTGGATGGACGCAGGCCGCGTGAAACAGCGGCAGGCGCCGAAAAGCGCCAAAGGCAGCGACGCCGTCCACTCCAACCGCCACGCCAAAGGCGAGGATGTCGGCGGCGCAGGCTCCGCCACCGCGCCCGACGGCGGGCAGGGCGACGCCGAAAGCGACGGCGAAGGCAAGCTCGTCGCCGTCGAGGCCCGCAACCTCAGCCGCAAAGACCTGCGCGACCTGGTCACCGCCGAGGATGTCGCCGAGGCCGAAGCTGTCGCCCGCCGCATGGGCGCCGCCCTGCGCGACCGCCGCTCCCGCCGACGGATCGCCGCGCGCAAGGGCCACAGCCTGTATTTCCGCCGCATCATCCGCCACAGTCTGTCAACCGGCGGCGAACCGATCCGCCTGATCCGCCGCAACCGTCCCGACCGCACCCGCACCATTGCCGCCCTCTGCGACGTCTCCGGCTCGATGAGCGTCTACGCCCAGGTGTTCCTCAGCTTCCTCGGCGGCCTCCTGCGGTCTGACCCGAAATCCGACGCGTACCTCTTCCACACCCGCATCGTCCGCATCACCGAGGCCCTGCGCGACAAAGACGTCATGCGTGGCATCGGGCGGATGTCACTGATGGCCGACGGCTTTGGCGGCGGGTCGAAGATCGGCGCCTGCCTCGACCAGTTCTCTCGCAGCTACGCCAAAACCCATGTGGACGGCCGCTCCGTCGTGCTGATCCTGTCCGACGGCTTCGACACCGGCCCCGCCGACCACCTCGCCGCCGCGCTCCAGCGCATCCGCAAGCGCGGCGCTCGGGTGATCTGGCTCAATCCCCTCAAGGGCTGGCACGACTACGAACCGATCGCCGCTGGCATGGCCGCCGCGCTGCCCCACATCGACCTGTTCTCCGCCGCCAACACGCTGGCCGATCTCGCCGCCCTCGAACCCGAACTGGTGCGCCTATGATCGCCGCCGCCAACCTTGACCCCTCGCTCGCCGAAACAGTCCGCGCCATGGAAGACCGCGAAGAACCCTTCGCCTTCGCCACAGTCATCCGCACCGCAGGCTCCACGGCTGCCAAACCCGGCACCAAGGCGATCCTTTCGGCTAAGGGCGACATCATCAGCGGCTGGCTCGGCGGCGGCTGTACGCGGGCCGCCGTCCGCAAAGCCACCCTCGCCGCCGTGGCCGACGGCCAGCCCAAGCTCATCTCGGTCGCGCCAGAGGAAGACCTCAGCCACGCCCCCGGCAGCGAAGTCGAAGGCGTCCACTACGCCCGCAACGGATGCCCCTCCAAAGGCACCGTCGACATCTTCATCGAACCCTCGATCCCGGCTCCCGAACTCGTCATCTTCGGCGCATCCCCGGTCGCCCAGGCCCTTACCAACCTCGCCCCCGGGTTCCACTGGAGCGTCAGCGAAACCGCCCCAGCCGACACTCTGCAACTGCCGACACGACGCCGCTTCGTCGTCGTCGCCACCCAGGGTCAGGGCGACCGCGACGCCCTGACCAAGGCGCTGGATGCCGGCGCCGACTACATCGGGTTTGTGGGCAGCGCCCGCAAGTTCGCCGCCCTGTCGGAAAAACTCATCGCGACTGGCCGCACTCCGGAAGAACTCGCACGCGTAACCGCGCCGACCGGCCTCGACATCGGCGCCATCACCCCCGATGAAATCGCACTCGCCATCATGGCCGAGATCACCCGGGAACGTCGGAAGGCGGCCAAAGTTGCATAAGCCCACCGCCATCGTCCTCGCCGCAGGCCTGTCACGGCGCATGGGAGCGGAGAACAAACTCCTTCTCCCCGTCGACGGACAGCCGATGATCCGCCGCACTGTACGGGCGTACACAGAATGCTGCGACCGGGTGATCGTCGTCACCGGGTTCGAGGCCCCCGCCATCCGCCGCGCCCTCCAGGACCTCACCGTGCACATCGTCCACAACCCCGACTTCGCCAACGGTCAGGCCACTTCCGTCGCCACCGGCCTTCGCGCCGCGCTCGGCGCCGCCGACGTGCTCGTCGGTCTCGGCGATCAGCCCCTCCTGACCCGCCACCACCTCGATGCCCTCATTAAAGCCCACGCAGGGGCGACCAAAATCTCTGTCCCGCACAACGGCCAATCCCGCGGCAACCCCATCGCCATCCCCGGCCCACTTGCGAAACGGATGCTGGAAGACCGCCAAAACCCCGGCTGCGGTAAGTTCACGCGCGAGCGACGCGACCTCGTCAACTTCATCCCGCTCAAGGACCCCGCGTACTTCACCGACGTGGACACACCGGAAGACTACGCCACCGTCGCCCCGAAGGAGGACGCGCAGTGAAGCTAATCCTGCACGCCATCGCGAAAAAATTGACGCCGTCAAAGTCCTATGCCGATATATTGGCACGGATCAAATTCCCTTGTTGTTGAAAAGGAAGCTCTCATGGAACTGAGCGACGAAATTACTATCAACGCTCCTAAAGACGTGGTCTATGCAGCGCTGAACGATCCGGAAGTCCTCCAACGCTGCATCCCTGGCTGCGAAGAGTTGGTCAAGAACTCCGACACCGAACTCGAAGCCACTGTAGTTTTGAAGGTTGGCCCCGTGAAGGCCCGCTTTGGGGGGCAGGTGACGCTCGACACCGAGGGTGCGCCCGATGCGTTCTCGTTGTCCGGTCAGGGCAATGGCGGCACGGCGGGTCACGCCAAGGGCGGCGCGGATGTAACGCTAGAGGCCGACGGCGAACAGACCATACTGCGCTATGAGGCAAAGGCCGAAATCGGCGGAAAGCTGGCGCAACTCGGCAGCCGCCTGATCCAGAGCACGGCCAAAAAGCTCGCTGCAAAGTTCTTCAAGGCGTTTGCCGACGAGATGGACGAAACGCAGCCCGCCTAACCGGCAATCCCGAACCGATCCCGGTATAGCGCAGGCGTCACGCCCAACTCCCGAAGGAATGCGCGGCGCATACGTTCGACGTCGCCGAACCCACAGGCGCCCGCGATGGCCTTGACGCTACGATCTGTGGTTTCCAGCAGATCGCGCGCGGTTTCCAGCCGGATCGCCTCCACCGCCTTGGCCGGGGTCGTGCCCGTGACCGATCCGTAAAGCCGGTGGAAACTACGCAGGCTCATGCCCTGCTGTTCCGCCAGGCGCTCTACCTTGAGGTCCGTTTGCAGGTTCTCGGCAATCCACCGGTGTAGCCCCTCAAACCGGCCCTCACGATCTTGCTTTTGCCGGCGAAGCACCGGACTGAACTGTGATTGCCCACCCGGCCGAACCATGTACGTCACAAGTGCCTGCGCGCGTTCCAAAGCCGCATCCTGGCCCAGATCCTCGGCCACAATCCCAAGCGACATGTCGATGCCTGACGTCACCCCCGCGGACGTCCAGACGTTCTGATCCTTGATGTAAATCGGATCCTCTTCAACAAGCACATCCGGATAGGCTGTCGCCAACGCCTCGAAATCGTCCCAATGCGTAACTGCTCGACGCCCATCCAGAAGACCGGTTGCCGCCAATGCAATCGCCCCTGAACAGACCGAGCAAATGCGGCGGGACGCAGAGATAAGGGCCGTCAGGCCATGAACGAACGCCGCGTCTTCGACAGCCCCATAAACCCCATCCCCGCCAACCACGATCAGCGTATCAATTGCGCGATCCGCCCAATGCCCCATCGGCTCTGTTTCAACCGTCAGAACCGTGTCCGACAGAACGACCCCACCAGCCAGAGACACGTTCGCCACGTCATAAGCCAACGCCCCAGTCCCGGCATGCCGCGCCCAAGCAAAGACCTGCAGTGGTCCGGCGAGATCAAGAAGCGAGATCTCGGGGAACACCACGAACACTACCTGGCGCATTTTGGCAGAAATTGCGGTCACAATGTCATTTGTGCCAGCCTCGTTCCACGTAGTCTAGGGCGAAACCAGGAGGTGCCACATGAAATCACTCGCCATATTCCTCTTCCCCGGGGTGCAAACCCTAGACCTGTTCGGGCCCGTTGAGTTGCTGGGCGGCTTCGAAGACCGGATCGCCATGACGCTGGTTGCTGAGACACCCGCCCCCGTCGTGACCCGGCACGGCCAGCGTGTCGTGCCGAACAAGACCATCGAAGACGGAACCGACTACGACATCCTGCTCATCCCCGGCGGCGACCGAGCCATCGCCGCCGGACGGCGCCCAGCCGCCACCAAGTGGATTGTGGCAACCTGTGAAAAAGCAGAACTGATCATGACGGTCTGCACCGGAAGCATCCTGCTCGCGATGACGGGGGTTCTCGATGGTCGACGGGCCACAACGAACAAACAGGATTTCCGCGATACGATCCCGCTTGGCCCCGCTGTGGACTGGGTGGCGGAAGCCCGCTGGGTGCGCGACGGCAAGATCTACACCTCCTCTGGCGTGTCGGCGGGGATGGACATGACCCTCGCTGTACTCGCCGACCTGTTCGGCGAGCACGAAGCCGAGAAGCGAGCAGACGGCATCGAATACCAATGGCACAAGAACCCGACATGGGACCCGTTTGCTGCCAAGGCCGGGCTTGGCGCGGCATGAGCGTGACCGAGCCGACGGCGTCGATGCTCGGCACGTTCAACCTTCGCGATACAACCGATCTGGCGACATTCAAGGCCGACTTCGACGCTCTCTGCACGCACCTTGTGGACGTGGGCATGCTGCTATCCTGGCGATTGCTGGAGCGGGCCTATCACGATGGCTTCGACGCCGCGTTTCCCGAAACACACCTTGTGATCGAAATGCGCTTCCGTGACCACGAAACTGCCCAGAAAACATGGGACCATTTCGCGTCCCACAAGCCGCCGATCAGTGCGCTCCACGGCGCAGTCACCCGTCAAGTGAAGGACGCGCATTTCGCGCTCTGCCACGAGGTGTCCTAACGAGCCGTTCACCACAGACTCTCAGGTCCACCTCCGTTTAACTCGATTGAAACGCCCCACTCCTAGCCCTGCAAACAGAGTGGAGCGAGCGCAGTGCACCAGGATCATCCAATTTTAGGCAATGGGAGATTAGGATCGTTTCCAAGAGTTTCAGTAAAATACTACATTATTGTTCCAATATTTCTATTGGTTGGAATCTGTAATTACTTCGTAACCATCATATTGATCGACTACAGCGAAGAAAGCCAAACTTCGGCATTCATTCAGCGAAACACAACGAATATTCGTGCACTCGCGCCCACCCTGGCGTTCAGTGTGTGGGAGTTTAATCAGGACCGCGCGCTCAGCACGATTGCCGGGCTCGACGACGGGAAATCGTTTCGCTCCGCGTCGGTACTGACGGATGGCCTCGTCTTCGCCTCCAACGGCCGCCCAGAGCTGGAAGCAGGCGCGGTCGTTGACATAATCAACGCAACCGGGCAGCCGATCTTTGACGGCGCCTACGCCATTCAGGACGGCGCATTGTTCGTTCGGTACCCCATTTGGCTCGAAGACAAAGACCGCCAGGTCGCAACGGTTGTTGCAGAGTTCGGGATGGATGCGCTGGCTGCCCAGAACGCGCAGGTCGCAAGTCGCATTCAAAGCATCGCGGCCCTCGGAAGCTTCGCAGTCCTCGTTGGCATCATCGTGTTTGCATGGCTGTCCAACCGTTTGCTTGGACGTGTCGCAGTCAGCATCACAAGCGTGGCGGAGGGGGAACTTGACACGCACATTAATCTTCGCAGCGCGATTTCAGAGCTCCAAGATATTGAAACCGCGCTGCAACAACTACGCCGCGACGCCCAGCAACTTATTGAACTGAAGTCACAATCTCGCGCCGCAGAGCAGATCCAGCACATGGCCCTGCACGACGCGCTGACGGGTCTGGGCAATCGTCGCTACCTCGATGATTTCAAGAGGCATCTCGACGAACGTCCACTCGACGCATGGCTCGAAATCCTCCACATCGATCTCGACGGCTTCAAAGAAGTCAATGATCGCGCAGGGCATGAAGCGGGCGACAAGTTGCTCCAAACCACCAGTGACCGCCTGAAGGCCATGGTGCGAACGGACGATTGGGTCTTCCGGATCGGCGGTGACGAGTTCGTCGTGATCCGGGATCGTGGGTCACATCAGGGGTCAGAACTCGCTCCCTCCGAACTGGCATCTGCAATCGTGTCGCGCCTTAGCCAACCCTGCACGATTGAAGATCAGACCCACTCGGTCGGGGCTTCGGTTGGCGTAGTGACCGTTCCGCTTCAGAACCTCGACTTCGACAAGGCGCTCGGCGACGCCGACATCGCAATGTACGCTGCGAAAGCCGCCGGCAAACGCGGCTTCGTCCACTTCACACCGTATCTGCGCGAGGCAACGCAAGAGAGGCAAAGGCTCTCTGCCAGCCTTGAACAGGCAATTGGCGATCTGGAGCTTCAGCCATATTACCAACCAAAAGTCGACGCCGAAAATTTTGCACTCAGCGGGGCCGAAGCGCTCGTGCGATGGCACCACCCCGAAAAGGGTATTCTTGGCCCTGCAAGCTTCCTGGATTTGGCTAAAGAAAGGGGCTTTCTTGTCGAAATCGACAAGCTCCTGTTTCAACGCGTCTGCAACGACATCACGATCTGGCGTGAAGCGGGTCTGGTGGTTCCGAAGATCTCAGTCAATCTGTCGGGACCTCGCCTGTCAGACCCAGCACTGATCAGCGATCTGAAGTCGGCAAACATTTCGCCCGGGTCGCTCTCGTTCGAATTGTTGGAAACGGTTTACCTGGACGACGTGTCCGAAGACGTCCTGCATCGGCTTGATGAGATACGGGATCTCGGCGTTTCCATTGAGCTCGACGACTTCGGCAGTGGCCATGCCTCCATGGTCAGCCTGCTCCAGATCGCGCCCGATCACCTGAAGATCGACAAACGATTTGTTCAGGATCTTGCCCCAGACAGCCAATCCGCACGGCTCGTCTCTCAGATTGTGGAGATCGGGAAAAGTCTTGGCATCGCAGCAACCGCAGAAGGGGTTGAGACGTTGGAGCAGGCACAGCTCCTCTACGAACTCGGCTGCACGACACTGCAGGGTTACCACTTTGGCAAGCCTTGCCCCGCCCAAGAATTCTGCAAGGAGTACCTGGAACGTGATCAGAACCATGCTTTTGCCCCTCTCGATGCTGATCGCAGCATCGACCTGGGGCGCCGACGCTCAGGCTGAAGACGAGCTGAATGTCCTTTTCCTGAACCCCGGGTTCGAAACAGGGTTCTGGGGCAGTGTGTCCGACACCATGCGGGCTGCTGCGGAAGATCTGCGCATCAATCTGGAAATCATGGACGCGGACCGCGACCGTATCCGGATGCTCGATCAGGCCCAGACCGCTATCGGGCGGGAAACGCTTCCCGACTACGTGGTCGTCGTGAACGAACTTCAACAAGGGCCCCAGCTTGCCCAGATGTTCGAAGACGCGGGCATCCCGTACCTCTTCCTTCTGAACCGGCTGTCGGATGAGCAATTGGATGCCCTCCAATCAAACGGCGGGCTAGACCACTACCTCGGCTCGATCTCACCTCGGAACTTCGACACCGGCTACATGACCGCGCGGGCGTTGATCGAGGCGACCCGGGCGGAACGGCCCGAAGGCGAGATCCGCGTGCTCGCTCTGCTGGGCGACACCGCAACCCCCGCAGCGGTAGAGCGGGAGGCCGGGATGCGTCAGGCCGTGTCCGAGTATCCGGGGGTCGAAATCGCCCGCGCCTTTTCTGTCGACTGGCTGTTTGATCGCGCCAAATCGGCTGTGGCGCTGTTTCTCGCGCGCGAGTCAACAGACATCATCTGGACGGCCAGCGGCCCCATCGCATTCGGCGCAATGGAGGCGGTGCGCGAAGCGAATCTGGAGCCCGGAAGGGACATTCGCTTCGCGGGCGTCGGCTGGTTCCCAAACGCGCTGGACGCCGTGGCCGAGGAAACGATGACGATGACCTACGGCGGCTACTTCATCTCGGGCGCATGGTCGATGGTGATGCTCCGCGACATCCACGAAGGCGTGGGCATGGAAGACGGCGGCGAAGTCGAAGCCCCGCTGACCGGCGTCGATCAAAGCAACATCGGCGATTTCCAAACCTATGTCCGCAACGTGGAGTGGGGCGTCGTCGACTTTGCGAGCTTCCTCCGCACGAACACCCAGGCCCCAACCTACGACTTTTCCGTCGATGCGTTGTTCCGCGAGATTGTTGCAGGCGAGGGGTGAGCATGGGGATGTGGCGCAAGACCTTCCTCATCGTTGTCCTCATCAGCTTCATCCCACTTCATGCGCTCGCGGGGGCGCCGATCCGTGTCACCTTCATAAATCCGGGGGGCTCTACCGGGTTCTGGGGCAGCGTGGTCGACGTGATGAAGCATGCGAGCGAAAGCCTGGGGGTCGACCTGGAAGTTCTGCATTCGAACCGCGATCATTCCATAATTGTCGCGCATGCCGCGAGTGTCGCTGAACGAGCAGAGCCGCCGAACTTCGTGATAATTGTAAACGAGTTGAAGCAAGGCGAACGGCAGTTAGAGCTTTTCGCGGCCGCGGGCATCCCAACCTATTTCCTGCTCAACACAATCGAGCCCGCGCGGTTGCGGCACATTGAATCGTCCCTCGGGCGTCCGACCGGGATCGTGGGTTCAATCGTCCCCGACAATCGGACAGCAGGGTATGAGATGTTGATGGCCCTGGTCGATCAGACCCCGTCGTCTGCACAGCCGATTTCCGTGCTTGCGATTCTGGGCGATGAAGTCACCCCGGCTGCGTTAGAGCGGGAAGCCGGGTTGCGACAGGCCGCAAACGAACTGGAAAACGTTCAGATCGTCAGGGCATTTTCGGTCCTATGGGATGCGGACACTGCATTTCAGCGCGTTCGCACCGCAATTGGTCTTATTCGGTTCGACGTGATCTGGGCGGCCAACGACGATCTCGCCCTCGCCGCGCATCGCGCGTTACAAAGCTGCGACATGCCAGACTGATCGCAGGCCTTAACTGGTCGCATGAGGGGCTTGCCGCGATTGCGGATGGCAAACTGGTCATGTCGCATGGCGGGCACTTCCTGGCGGGCGCCTATGCCATCGCCGCGTTGCACAATTTAGCAAACCATGGGGTGCAAACCGGCGATGCCGTGTTTCAGATGGCGCCAATCACCGAACAGAACGTCTCGCGGTTTTCAGCGGCACTAAGCCAGGAAGGGTGGGCCGGGCTTGACGTTCATCACCTTGCCGAAAGCATGCGCAACGGGGAGCACCAATTCGATCCGGTGCGGCTTTTGAACTTGCGCGACGCGCGTCAGTGACCGGCGCAGAATCGCGGTTCAGGCCTTTTCGAAACCCCGGGCGATTTCCCAGTCGGTCACGACGCGGTCGAACTCTTCCTGCTCCCACGTCGCAGCTCGGGTGTAGTGGTCGACCACCGCGTCCCCCATCGCCTCGCGCAGCATGACAGAACCGGTGAAGCACTCCGTCGCCGCACGCAGCGTATTCGGGATCTCGGGCACGCTGTCGTCGTCGTACAGATCGCCCGCCGTCGCCGGGGCAAGCTCCAGCTTATCCTCAATTCCCTTGATCCCGGCGGCCAATAGCGCGGCCTGCGCATGGTAGGGGTTCATGTCGGACCCCGGGATGCGACACTCGACCCGCACTGCCTTGGTATCCGCGCCGCACAGTCGGAAACCAGCCGTGCGGTTGTCCACGGACCAAGCGGTTTTCGTGGGCGCAAACGTCCCCTTCGCGAAGCGCTTGTACGAGTTGATATAGGGCGCGAAAAAGTACGTACAGTCAGCGGCATAGGCGATGAGCCCCGCCATGAACTGCCGCATCAGCTCTGACATGTGATGTTCGCCCGAAGGATCATGGAACGCGTTCGCCCCGTCCTTCCAAAGCGACATATGCACGTGGCTCGCGCTGCCGACACGGGTCTGGTGCCACTTTGGCAGGAATGTCGCCGAATGCCCTTGCTGCCACGCAATCTCCTTCGCCGCGTGCTTGGCGATTGAGTGATGATCCGCACAAGCCAACGCATCCGCATAGCGAATATTGAGCTCTTCCTGCCCCGCCTCCGCCTCCCCCTTCGAGTTCTCGATGGGTATCCCGGCCGCGTACAAATGGTTCCGCAGCGGCCGCATCACATGCTCTTCCTTCGAGGTCTGAAGGATGTGGTAGTCTTCGTTATACGGCCCCAGCGTCTCCAACTCGCGGTAGCCTTCAGCCCGAAGCTGATCGAGCGGCTTACGGAAGATGAAGAACTCCAACTCCGTCGCCATCATCGGCGCCAGTCCAAGAGCGTCGAGGCGAGCGATCTGCTCTTTCAGCACCTGACGCGGTGCGTGCGGGACGGGCGCGTGGGTGTGGTGATCGAGGATGTCGCACAGCACCATCACCGTCCCCTCCAGCCACGGCATGGGCCGCAGCGTCGACAGGTCCGGCTTCATGACATAGTCGCCATACCCCCGCTGCCAGCTTGACGCCGCATAGCCATCCGGCGTCGCCATCTCCAGATCCGTCGCCAGCAAATAGTCGCAGCAATGCGTCTCCTCATGCGCGCTGTCGAGGAAGTTCGACACATGAAACCGCTTCCCCATCAACCGGCCCTGCATATCAACGAAGCACACAAGCACGGTGTCGACCGAGCCCACCTTGGCCATGTCTTTCAACACATCTAATGTCAGAGCCATCATCACCGTCCCATGTTTGAACAGGGCCCCAAGGCAACGCCCCGGGGCCCATTTGGTTTAAGAATAACGATAGGGCCGCCCTGCCTTTTCCATCACTTCGTTGTACTCCTTGAAGATGCCGACGACCTTTGCCTTCGTCTCACTCTCTGCGGCGATCTCGTCCCAGAAGACGCGGGCGGCGGCTTCGACCTGGGCCCATTCCTCGTCGGGGATCGATGTCAGTTCCATCTTCGTGCCGTTGACGCGCAGGTCGGCTTCGCCGCCCCAGTACCAGTGCTGGCGGTAGTAATGCGACTGCTCCATGCAGACCGTCAGAAGGGCCTGAAGGTCTTCCGGCAGCTCATTCCACCGCTCCATATTCGCGAAGAAGTGGCCGATCCAAGCGCCCGAGATGTTGTTCGTCAAGAAGTAGTTCGTCACGTCGGCCCACCCCACGGTGTAGTCCTCGGTGATCCCCGACCAGGCGATCCCATCAAGCTCACCCGTTTGCACGGCGACCTCGATGTCTTCCCATGGCAGCGTCACCGGGACGACGCCGAACTGGCTGAGGAAGCGCCCCGCGGTCGGGAAGGTGAACACGCGCTTGCCCTGAAGATCGGCGAGCGAGCGGATCGGGTCTTTAGTCGCGAAATGGCACGGGTCCCACGCGCCGGCAGAGATGTGCTTGACGCCGACCTTTGCGTATTCCTCTTCCCAGATTTCCTTCAGGCCGTACTGGTTGAACAGCACTGGCACATCGAGGGAGTAGCGCGAGCCGAACGGGAAGTAGCCGCCGAACACCGTGACTTCGGTGGGCGATGCCATCGAGTCATCGTCCGACTGCACCGCATCGATTGTGCCCCGTTGCATGGCCTGAAACAGCTCTCCCGTGGGGACAAGCTGGTCTGCAAAGAACAGCTCGATCTGCATCCGGTCGCCGGCGATCTTGTTGAAGGTCTCAATGGCCGGAACAACAACTTCGGCAGCCAAAGCGGCCCCGGCATAGGTCTGCATCCGCCAGGTGATGGTCGATTGCGCGATGGCCGGGGCGGCCAGCGGTGCCGCGGCGGCACCCACGGCCGCCGTTTGCAGGAACTTACGTCTTGTCGTCATCTCTCACTCAAGGCCAAATTGGACGCCCATTGGGCAAATCAGAGGTACTATGTACCTCCGCAAGACTGAGCCGTGACATATTCTGA
>JBCCXY010000014.1:0-40887 GCA_039190895.1 Pseudomonadota bacterium
ATGTTGTTTTCAGAGGCAAACTTCGCAGCAGAGCTTTCGACCAATCCGCGAATATAGGCCGGGTCAAGCGGGGCTTCCCAATCGGTCACCTGCTCGAACTTTTCGCCGTCCCACGAAGGCGCGGGCAAGTTTGCCATGATGCAGTGGGACGGCGAAAAGTTCGAGCAGGTGACCGATTGGGAAGCCCCGCTTGACCCGGCCTATATTCGCGGATTGGTCGAAAGCTCTGCTGCGAAGTTTGCCTCTGAAAACAACATCACACCAAAAGCCTGTTCCTGATCCGGAACCGGAGATGTGACGGCACAGCCGAAGGCGCGGTGACATACCCCGCCTTCGGCACATGCGGCCCGGGCCTCTGGCCTGGCCAAACAAAAAGGTTGGGGTTGGGACACGACATATGAACGCCACGGCAGACAATATTCTGGAGATCGACAAGATCGAGGTCATCTATGACAGCGTCATCGCGGCGCTGCATGATGTCTCGCTCAGCGTCCCGCGCGGCAAGATCGTGGCGCTGCTGGGCGGCAACGGCGCGGGCAAAAGCACAACGCTCAAATCCATTTCGACCATGCTCGCGGCCGAGCGTGGTAAGGTCACCAAAGGCTCGATCACCTATGACGGCGTGTCGATCAAAGGTCAGGACCCGGCCGAAATGGTGGGGCTTGGCATGGTGCAGGTGCTTGAAGGGCGCCGCTGTTTCGGCCACCTGACCGTCGAAGAGAACATCATCGCGGGCGCCTATTCCCGTAAGCTGACCAAAGGCGACATTTCTGCCGAGCTTGAAAAGATCTACGGCTATTTCAATCGCCTGCGTGATAAACGCAAAAGCCAGGCCGGGTTCACCTCGGGCGGGGAACAACAGATGGTTGCCGTGGCCCGCGCCATGATGGCCAAGCCCAAGATGCTGCTCCTCGACGAGCCGTCCATGGGCCTGGCCATCATGGCGCGCGCGACGGCGACCATCTGCTGTTCGCCGCCCGAGGTATAGCCCGCCTGGCTTTTGCGGCGGTCGCGCAAGCGCTTGAAATAGCCGTAGATCTTTTCAAGCTCGGCGCTGATATCGCCCTTGCTGAGCTTTCGCGAATACGCGCCTGCGATGATGTTTTCTTCCACCGTCAGGTGGCCAAAGCAGCGGCGCCCCTCAAGGACCTGCACCATCCCAAGGCCGACCATGGCCGCGGGATCCTGGTTCTTCACGGCGGTGCCGTCATACTTGATTGAGCCCTTGGTGACCTTGCCGCGTTCGGCGGCGAGCATCGTAGACACTGCTTTCAGCGTCGTGCTTTTCCCGGCGCCGTTACCGCCGAGCAAGGCCACGATCTTGCCCCGTGGGACACTGAGCGAGACGTCATGCAGCGCCGCGATGACGCCGTCGTAAATGACCTCGATCGTGTCGATTTCCAGAATGTTGTCGGACATTACCCCTCGCCGCCAAGCCATAGTTGTTCCCGAGGTCCGGGGCCGCGGACGCGGCCCCGGATGTTACGCGGAGCTTAAGTGCACTCGCGTGGTTCGATGCCATTTTCGGCGGCAAACTTGGCCGCAGAGTCTTCGACAAGCTGGCGGATGTAGTCCGGATCAAGCGGGGCCTCCCAGTCGGTGACCTGCTGGAACGCGGTCCCGTCCCACTGCATCATCGCGAACTTGCCGGCGCCTTCGTGGTTCTCGCAAGAGATCGAGAACGGCGCGAGCATGCCTTTGATGCCCAGCTCTTCCAGACGTGCATCGTCCATGACGAGGTTTTCGTACCCGTCGCGGAACTCTGCACCCGTTACGGCCTGGCCGACTTTGCCGTGCATTTCCTGCGCGACACGCAGCGCCTCGATATAGGTCACGGCGGCGCCAAGCCCCCGGTTCCAATAGACGGTGCCGATCCGGCTTTCGTCCGCGAGGTTGCCTTCACCGGCGCCGTAGACCTGCTCCTTTATCGCCTGGACGAGCGGGAACTGATCGCCGGGCAGGGCGTTAGCCATGGCGTAGGTGCCCGTGGCTGCTTCACCGGCGGGATACATGTCTTCTTCAGCGGCGCCGAAGGTGACATAGATCATCCGCTCTCGCGGGAAGCCGACGCGCGCGGCGTTGGTCATGGCGGTGGAGTTCATGCCCGATCCGGCACCCCAGAACGTCACCCAATCGGGCTGTTCCCGGCGGATCTGAAGCCACTGCGACTGCTGTTCCAGCCCTGGGGGCGGGATGGAAATCTCCACCAGTTCGACGCCCCAATCCTCGGCGATAGAGCGCATGGCGGGCAAGGGCTCACGCCCATAGGCACTGTCGATGTGCAGGTGCACGATCTTCTTGCCTTCCATGTTGGGGATGCCGCCCTCTTGCTCGGCCATGAACTTCATCTTCACGGCGATTTGCGACCAGTAGTGGCTGGCGGCGTTGAACACCCACGGCCACACGCGGCCATCCGCAGCGTCCGTCCGGCCGTAACCGTACTGCGCGAGCACGACCTCGTCTTCGGCCATCCGGTTGATCACGGCGTAGGCGCCGGGCGTGCCGAGCGTGTCGAACACGACGATCCGCTGGCCATCTTTTTCAAGCAGACGCTGATAGCACTCCACGGTTTTCACCGCGTTGTACTCTGTCTCGCATTCTTCCCATGTCAGCATGACGCCGTTCACGCCGCCGTTCATGTTGACATATTTCATATAGTCGATCTGCGCGCCGTAATACCCGGTGCCCATGGCCGAATAGGGGCCAACGCGGCTACTAGCGACCGGGAAATACTGGGTCTCTTGGGCGACTGCCATGTCCGGCAGAGCCAACGTCGACGCCACCGCAACCGCGGTTGCTGCCGTCGACAGGCACTTTGCCACTCGTCGTTTGATCATACGGACTTTCCTCCCTGGATTGTCGTCTTTGGGCACGATGACGCTTGTGCCGCGCCTTGCGGGAAGGCTCCCGTCGTGACCGAGTTTTTTGGTGTGCTGCCCTCCCTCCACGTAGACGTAGCGCATAGTCGGGTGTGACCAACCGCCGCACATCTAGTAATTTCGAGCTTAGACTAGAAAAACGGCCCGTCAATGATTATTGTATATATTTCAATAGCTTGATGGATTAAAGCCGCGCTGCAGCAAGGTCGATAAGTCCCGAACTTCTGCCGTTACGTTAGTCAGCAGGGTCATTTTGTCCAGTTTTGCCGTGGGATTTAGGCGGCTTCGGACGATTTGTCCGACGCGGGAAACCACACCCGAAATGTCGCGCCGTCGCCCGGGGGGCTTTCCACGCTGATCAGGCCGCCCGCCTGAGTGACAAGAGTCTGGCTGATCGACAGGCCGAGTCCCGAGCCCGACCCCAGTTTCGTGGTCATGAACGGATCAAAGACGTTGTCGATCTTCTCGGGCGGGATGCCGGGGCCTGTGTCCTTCACCATGATTTCGGCGCCGTCCACCCCGTCGCGGGTGGCGGGGCCGGTCTGGATCGTCAGCGTTCCTCCGTCCTGCATCGCCTGTGCTGCGTTGACGGCGAGGTTGACCATGACTTGCTGAAGCTCGGTGCTTACGCAGCGGAACGGCGGGCTGGGGTGATGCTCGACCGCGGTCTTGATGCGGTGCTTGCGCAGGTCTTGCGCGACGAGGATCAGCGTGTCTTCGACGAGCTTCACGACATCGACCTGTTCGGTGAGGTCTGACACCTCGTTCGGGCGGGCGAAGTTCAGAAGCTTGCTGACGATGATGTTGATGCGCTGGGTCTGGGCATCGATGAGTTTGAGCTCGGTCTCCAACTCGACCAGTTGCTTGGGCGTCAGGCCAAGGCGCAGGACCTCCAGGTTGCCCTGGATCACGGCGACGGGGTTGTTGATCTCATGCGCGACGCCTGCAGTGATCTCGCCCACGGTGGCGAGCTTTTCGGCCATGACAAGCTGGGCGAAGGTGGCTTCAAGCTTGGTGTTGGCCTCTTTCAGTTCCTCGGTGCGCTTCTCGACCAGCTCGTTGAGGTTGTCGGCGTAGTCCCGCAGGGCCGCGTCGCGGTCTTCGATCTGGTCCAGCAGGCGGTCGAGGTGCCCGGCGACGGCGCCGATTTCGTCTTGCTGCGTGACGTGGCCGATGCGGGCGTCGAGGGCCCCGGCTTCGACGCGGGCCATGGTGGCTGTCATCTCTTCCAGCGGCGCAAAGACGCCCCGGGCGAGGCGGAGGAAGAGCGGGATACTGAGGCCGATCACGGCGACGAAGGCAAGGATCAGCGCGGCAACGGTGGCGTTGCGCTGGGCGGTGAAGGGGGCTTCGAGGAAGCCGGTGTAGAGCATGCCGATGCGTTCGCCCGAGATGTCGGTCAGAGGGACGTAGCCCGAGATGTACCAGTCGTTCACGACAAACGCCCGGTCGAGCCATGTCTGGCCGTCTTCCATGACGTGGCGCCAGACGGCCTCGGACACGCGGGTGCCGAGCGCGCGGGAGCCTTCGAACAGGCGGACATTGGTAGAGATGCGGACGTCTTCGAGGAACAGCGTCGTGGTGCCAGTGAGTGAGACGTTGCCGTCCTCATCGCGGTAGATCAGCGCGTTCATCGTGTCGATGACATCGAGGTTGCGGTTCAGCAGGCGTCCGCCCAGCAGCACCGCGTCCCCTTCGGCGGCGCGGTGGGCAGCCAGGATGAACATGCCGCGGTCTTCAACATCGCGGTCAATCGTCCGCGCGGCCTCGGTGGGGACGAGGGACAGGCGGGTTTTCTCGGCGAGATCGTCGGAAATTGTGCTGAGGGCCGCCCCGTCCAGCAGGACAAGATGCGCGCTGGGCGTGTCCGGAGTGGCGGCCATCGCGACCTGGCGCGCGGCCTCTGGCAGGCTGCTGTCCGACAGCGTGCTCCAGATAAGAAAGTCGAGTTCAAGGCTCTGGCGTGCTTCTTCGAGGTGCGCGAGGAGGGCGGCGTCGCCCTGCTCTTGCGCGATTTCGAAGTCGACGGATTCTGCGAGCGCCGCTACCTCGGCGGCCTGCGTGGCCTCAATCCGCCCGAAATACTGTTCCGCGATGCGCAGGTCGCTGGCGACCTTGGCGATCAGCAGGTCGTCATAGCGGTTGATCCACCGCAGCATCGTGACGCCGAACAGCAGCGGCAGCAGAACGACCAGCGGCAAGAGCGCGATCAGCAGAAGCCGCAGCCGGACCGAGCGCATGGCTCAGAGGTCCCACGCCTGGCACTTGCGGTCGATGGTCTTGCGGGCGACGCCAAGGTGGCGCGCGGCCTGCGCGCGGTTGCCATTGCAGGCCTCCAGCACCGCGAGGATGTGGCGCTGTTCGACGGTGGCGAGGCTTTCCAGCTCGAACCCCGTGGCGGGGCCGCCGAGGGCGGTTTCGAAGTTGCCGTGGATCAGGGCGCGTTCGACGGTATTGCGCAGCTCCATCACGTTTCCGGGCCATTCGTGCGACAGGAAGCGGCGGCGGGCGAGGGGGGTGAAGTCGGGAACCGGAACGCCCATCCGACGGGCGAGGCTTTCCGACAGGAACGTCGTGAGGTCGATGATGTCTTCGGTCCGCTCGCGCAAGGGCGGGAGGACGATTTCGACGATTGTCAGAAGATAGAAAAGGTCGGCACGGAACTCATGCTCGTTGGAGATCTCGCGGAGCGGGCGGGTGGTGGAGCTGACGATCCGCACGTTGAGTCCCACGCTGCGCCGTGCGCCGATGGGCGTGAAGCGACCGGTTGTCAGAAGCTCGGCCAGGATGTTCTGGCAGCCGGGGGAGAGGAGTTCGACGTCCTCCAGAAACAGCGTGCCGCCGGCAGCGTTCAACAGCATGCCTTGCTGGCTCGTGATGTCCTGATCCTGGTTGAGTTGGCCGAACAGACGTTCCTGAAAGGTCTCTTCCGTCATGCCATAGCATTGCAGCCAGACGAAGGGGTGCTCGGAGCGTTGCGAGGCCGTGTGCAGCATCCGCGCGGCGACTTGCTTGCCCGAGCCGACCTCGCCCCGGATGACGATGTGCGATTGCGTGGCGGCGGCGCGTTCGATGGTCTCGCGCACTGCCTGAATCTCGGCAGAGTGGCCCAGCAGCGCGTCGCGGTATTTCAGAAGGTCGTTCCCAAGCGCCAACTCGTCCTTGAGGACAGAGTTCTGCCGTTGCAGGCGCTTGCGTTCCAGCGTGCGAGCGATGGCGTTGAGGATCTGGTTGGAGCGGAAGGGTTTGAGCAGAAAGTCCGAGGCTCCGGCGCGGATCGCCCGGATCGCGGCGTCAAGGTCGGCATGGGCGGTGATCAGGATCGCGTCCGAAAAGAGGCCGATCCGCCGCTGCTCGGCCAGCCATTCAAGGCCGGTCTGTTCGGGCATGATGTTGTCGAGGATGATGACGTCGTAGGTATGCTCGTCCAGCAGGCGCGAGGCGTGCTGCGTGTCTTCCGCGACATGAACAGCGGCGCAACTCGCCGTCAGAACCTTGCCAAGGAAATTGCGCATGCCTGGTTCGTCGTCGATGACAAGCACCGAGGCCTGCGTCAGATCGGCCCCGAAGCTTTCGGCCGATCGGTCTGTCGCTGGCATGACAAGCTGGCGTGCGGCAAGCGAGGTCATTCGCGCGGACCCCCACCGGCGTTCTGTAGTCTTGTCAGATGTACCCTGCGGCAGAGCAGCTTTCGCGTCATGCAACCGCGTGTCGATCCAACCTGGCGTGGACGGAAGCACTCAAACATCTCACCATGCTAGCGGAGCGGGCAGTCTTCTGGCAACTCTGCCGTTATTTTGCGCACCGTGCGAAGCGTGATTGGCCTTCAGCGGGTGATCTCGGGCATGTCGCGGATCGTCCGGTCAATAACCTCCCGGAACTGGCGCGCGATGGGCGGCGCCTCCCAAACGTCGCGCGCCAAGATGCCGATGGGGCCGAGCGTGGTGTCGGTGTTGACATGCAGGGCGACCAGAAGCCCTTGTTCGATCTCATTCGCGACGACGCCCTCGGAGATGAACCAGATCGCATCGCTGTTCCGGACGTGGACGCGCCCGAAGGCGCCGGACACCGTCTCGATCCGGCGGGGAACTTCTGCGATGCCTTGCTCCACCAGAAAGCGGTCGACGGTGGGCCGGATGGCGGAGTTCTCGCTTGGGTAGACCACGGGCCACTCGGTCAGGCGGGAGAGTTGCGGGTCGGACAGGATCGGATGACCCGCGCGGACGACGATGCTGACCCGCTCACGATAGAGCGGGGCGAAGGAGACGCCCTGCATTTGCGCGTACGGGCCCATGCGCCCGATGACAATGTCGAGTTCCCCGAGCTTCAGCCGTTCCACCAGATATCCAATTGGCCCGTCCGCGATGCGCAAAACCGCGTCTGGTGCGTCTTTGTTAAAGCGCACGACCACCGACGGGATCAGCCGCGCCGCGACCGAAGGCAGGGCGCCCACCGAAAGCGAGACGGTTGCGGCGCCGTGCGTCATGCCGTCGATGCCCTGTTGAAGCGAAGCGACAGACATCTTTGCGAAGCGCAGGAAAACGTCCCCCTCCCGCGTGACCGAAACACCGCCCCTGTCGCGGATCAGCAGGGTCTGCCCGAGGATTTGTTCGAGCTCTTTCAAGGTTTTCGAGATCGCGGGCTGCGTCAAAGACAACTTGTCCGCTGCCGCCTTAAAGCTGCCTTCGCGGCAAATCTCGACGAAGCTTTGGATATGGCGGAACTTGATGCGGCGGTCGATCATTTGGTTTCCGTTTTTGGAAATCAAAGCTGCGAATAAGTCATTTTACATACTGAATTATGAAAGTAAATTATTGGAAGGGTCGCGGTGGTGACAAGACCGGGGCCCTGCTCGGTCTTAGAAGGAGGACTGGAATGTCAGATCGGTTTGACACCGGAATGGCTGTGCGCCGGGCGGTGCTTGGGGACGCGCATGTGGATCGTGCTGAGGCAGCGAAGACCGAGTTTGACGCCGCTTTCCAGACGCTTATCACCGAGGCCGCCTGGGGCACGGTCTGGACGTCGGACGGGATCACGCTGCGCGAACGCTCGATGCTGACGCTGGCGCTGCTGGCGGCGACGGGCAACTTCGAAGAGATCCCGATGCACATCCGCGCCACGGCCAACACCGGGACCAGCAAGACCGACGTGCTGGAGGCGTTTCAGCACGTGGCCATTTATGCGGGCGTGCCCAAGGCAAACCACGCGTTGAAGCTGGCCAAGCAGACCTACGCGGACATGGAAAACCAGCAAGGAGGGTAAGGAATGCCCCAGCCAGGAGAATTCTATCAGCGGGATCGGGAATGGCATCCGCCCGCCCTGACGCCGGATTACAAGACGTCGGTCGCACGGTCGCCGCGGTATTCTATGATCAGCCTGCAGAATTCGGTGTCCGAAGTCACCGGGCCGGTCTTTGGGCACAACGATATCGACCCGATTGATAACGATATGATCCGCAATTACGCCACGCCCGGCGAGAGCCCGATTGGCGAGCGGATCATCCTTCACGGGCGCGTGCTGGACGAAAACAACCGGCCTGTCCCCAAGACGCTGGTCGAGGCGTGGCAAGCCAATGCCGGGGGGCGGTACAGGCACAAGAAGGACACGTACCTTGCCCCGATTGACCCCAATTTCGGAGGTTGCGGGCGGACGATCACGGATGACGACGGGTACTACTATTTCCGCACTGTGAAGCCCGGTGCCTATCCGTGGCGTAACTGGGTGAACAGTTGGCGCCCGGCGCATGTGCATTTGTCGGTGTTTGGTTCGGGGTTCGTTCAGCGCCTGATCACGCAGCTTTATTTCGAAGGCGATCCGCTGCTCCCGCACTGCCCGATTTTGAAGGCCATCCCCAGCCAGGCGGCCCGGGATCAGCTTGTCGCTGCGCTGGATCTGAACGCGACGATCCCGCTCGATACCATTGCCTACAAGTTCGACATTGTGCTGCGGGGGCGCCGGTCGACCCTGTTCGAAAACCGGCTGGAGGGGAACTGAGCCATGGTGCAACCCATTGAGTATCTGAAGGAAACGCCGTCGCAGACGGCGGGCCCCTACGTGCATATTGGCCTCGCGCCCGGGGCCGCGGGGTTTGACATTTATCGCGAAGAGCTTGGCAAGGACATTGCCGGCCCAAATGCGAAGGGGGAGCGGATCCGGGTCGAGGGTCTTGTGATCGACGGCATGGGGAGCCCGATCAAGGACGTGTTGCTTGAGGTCTGGCAGGCCAATGCCGCTGGCATCTACGCGCATCCCGAAGGCGGCGGCGCGGTGGAAGAGGGCTTTCGCGGCTGGGGCCGCGTGATCACGGATTTCGCGACCGGCGAGTGGGGGTTCGACACGGTCAAGCCGGGCCCGACCAGGGGGCGCAACGTGGGCACGCAGGCGCCGCATCTGAACCTGTGGATCGTTGCGAGGGGGATCAACATCGGCCTCAACACCCGGATGTATTTCGAGGACGAGGCAGAGGCGAACGCCAAGGACCCCGTGATCAACCTGATCGAATGGGAAAACCGCCGTGGGACGCTTTTGGCAAAGCGGACAGAGCGGGACGGCACCCCCGTCTACCGCTTCGACATCCGACTACAGGGAGAGAACGAGACGGTCTTCTTCGACGTCTGAGAGGCGGATGGAGGCGAGTACCGGAATCGAACCGGTGTACACGGATTTGCAATCCGCTGCGTAACCACTCCGCCAACTCGCCGAAGTGAGCGTTGGATATGGATCACCATCGGGCGCGTCAAGTGGCGTCCGGGGCACGGTGTTGTTGCCGCTTCGCCGCGATTGTGGCAGAGCAGGTGAGACCCGCACACAACGGATGAGTCTGCTTTATGCCCGACTACGTGCAACGCCGCACGGTTATGGTGGATACGCAGGTCCGGCCTTCGGACGTGACGAAATTCCCTATTATCGACGCGATGTTGGCCGTGCCGCGCGAGGCGTTCGTGCCCGCAGGGCAGCGTGAAGCGGCATATGTGGGCGAGAACGTGTCGCTTGGCGGGGGGCGCGTCGTGCTGGAGCCGCGGACGCTTGCCAAGATGCTGGATGCGGTGAACCCGGGGCCGGGGGATCTGGCGCTCGATATCGGGTGCGGGCTAGGGTATTCGACGGCGCTTCTGGCGCGCCTCGCCGAGGCGGTTGTCGCCGTGGAAAGCGAGCCGGGCTGGGTGGGCGAAGCCGAGTCGGGGCTGTCTGAGATCGGTGCCGACAATGCGGTGGTCGTCGAGGGGCCACTGGCCGAAGGCGCGCCGAAACACGGGCCCTACGACGTCATCCTCTTGCAGGGGGGCGTCGAGGCGGTGCCGGAGGCTTTGACCGATCAGTTAAAGGAAGGCGGCCGGATCGCGGCGGTCTTTATGGAGGGGGCGCTTGGGGTGTGTCGCATCGGCTATCGACTTGACGGGGCCGTCACATGGCGGTTCCTGTTCAATGCGTCCGCGCCGTTGTTGCCGGGCTTCTCAAAAGAAAACGATTTCGCTTTTTAGGGACAGAGGTGGGGCATGCGGATACGGACTTGGATAGGCGCATGCGCCATTGCGGTGATGGCCGGGGCGCCCGTTACGGCCCAATCGCTGGCGGACACGTTTGTCGCCGCCTATCGCAACAGCGACCTTCTGGAGCAAAACCGCGCGCTGCTGCGCGCGGCGGATGAGGATGTGGCCCAGGCCGTGTCGCGCCTGCGACCGGTCATCGACTATGTGGTGTCGTCCACCTACTCGGATTCGAGCGTGGGCGACGATGTTGTCACGAACGCCGGGCTTGAGGCGTCGCTGCTGCTGTATGATTTCGGCGCGACGCAGCTGACCATCGATCTGCAGAAGGAGACGGTGTTGGCCCTGCGCGAGGCTTTGGTCGATATCGAACAGAATGTGCTGCTGCGTGCCGCATCGGCCCACCTGAACGTCGGACGCAACAGCGCGAACGTGGCCCTGCAAGAGAACAACGTTCGCCTGATTTCAGAGCAGTTGCGCGCTGCGCAGGACCGCTTTGAGGTCGGCCAGATCACGCGGACCGAGGTTTCGATCGCCGAGGCTCGCCTCGCCAGCAGCAGGTCAAGCTTTGCCGCCGCGCAGGGGGCGCTGGCCCAGTCCCGCGAGGAGTACAAGCGCGTCACCGGCGTTTATCCGCGCCAACTGGCGTCCGCGCTTCGCCAACCGGACATCCCAAGGACCGAAGCCGAGGCGCGGGCCGTGGCGCGGAAAAACCACCCGGCCATCAAGGAGGCGCAGCGCAACGTCCTTGTAGCCGAGCTTGGTGTGGCCGTGGCGCGGGCTGCGCTGAATCCAACACTGACCGGTACGGCGTCGGTCACTGCGGGCAGCGAGCGCAGTTCGCAATCCATTGGTATTCGCCTGTCCGGGCCGATCTACAGGGGCGGTAACCTAAGCTCGGTCATCCGCCGCGCGCAGGCAAACCGTGATGCGTCGCGCTCGACGCTGCATATCGTTCACCGTGATATCGACCGGGAGGTCGGTTTCGCCTGGGCAGACCTCGCCGTCGCCGTCGCCAGCCAGAACGCTGCGGATGAAGAGGTGCGCGCCGCACGCCTCGCACTGCGGGGCATTCGCGAAGAGTTCGAGGTGGGGCAGGTCACGACGCTGGACGTGCTCGACCGTGAGCAAGAGCTGCTGGACGCGCAAACCCGCCTTCTATCGGCGCAAACCGACCGGGTGATCGCGATCTACGCGCTGTTGGATTCTGTTGGGTTGTTGACAGTCAAGCACCTTGGCCTTGGCATCACGACCTACGATCCGTCGGCCTATTACAACGCCGTCAAGGACGCCCCCACAGTCTATGTCAGCCCGCAAGGGGAGCGTCTGGATCGCGTGCTAAAGCGGCTGAACCGCGAATAGGACCCGAGCGGTTGTGTGGCGCCTTTTCACGTACTACCGTATGTGGAGAGGGGCGGAAGTGAGTCTATTATGCAGGAACGCCAACCGCGGTCCCAACCCGACCCCATCGGGGAAAGCGTGCGACGGATCGTAACCCGCACGCACGCCGATGACGAGCAGGGCGAGGACTCGGTGAATACGCCGACGAATGTAGAGAAACTCCTTCTGACGCCCGCGCTTCGCGTTGCCGATGGCGATCCCGCGCCGGAAATCCCGGAAGGTCGGCGGCCTCGGGTCACGACGCGCACGCTGTCGGCAGAGCGTGTGACGCTGGAACAGCGCATCGCCGAGTTGGAGCGGGCGGTCACCCCCGACGGGAATTGGGAGCCGGACGGAAGTGAAGGGACCGAGCAGGAAACGCCGAAGGCGTTTCCCGGGCTAAACGGCGCGCGGACCAAGCCCGACAGGCCGACCGCTCCGGTGATCCAGGCACAGATCGGGACCATCCCGCTGTCAGACCTTCAGGCCGATGAGGGCGTCGCTGCCCAAAACGAGGACCCGGACGTGGTTGATCAGGCGCGTCAGCCCTCAAACGGCCCCGACGTTGAAGAGCTTGATGTGGATGCGACGGATCCAACGCGGGAGGTCGAGCCAGTTGAGCCGGCGCCGGTCTGGATCAACGACGAAGCCGATGAGGCCGAAGCAGCGGCCGAAGCGGCGGCTGAGGCTCAGGCAAACGAACTGGCGATTGGCGGCGGGATCGATGACGTTGCCTTGCGTGAGATGGTGGCTGAAATCGTCCGCTCTGAACTGCAGGGCGAGTTGGGTGAGCGGATCACTCGCAACGTCCGCAAGCTGGTGCGGCGTGAGATTTATCGGGCGATAATGACCCGCGACATCAACTAGGCCGCCGTTTGAATACGCCTGCGCATCTAATCATCGGTGCGTCGGTGTTTGGACGAGCCGATTCACATCGTATCTCCCTTGCTGCGCTCGCGGGAGCGTTTCTGCCGGATATGTCGCTGTACGTGATGGCCGGGTGGCACCTGGTGGTCCTCGGCACGCCGGGGCGAGTGGTCTTTGATGTGTTGTATCATTCGGACCTCTGGCAGCAGATCTTTGCCATCGACAACAGCTTTATCCTGTGGGGCCTCGCGCTTGGGTTCGCTTTGTGGCGACGCATACCGTGGCTGATCGCGCTGACCGGGGCGGCGTTGTTGCACCTTGCGCTGGATTTTCCGCTGCACAACCACGATGCGCGGATGCACTTTTGGCCGCTGACGGACTGGAAATTCATCAGCCCGATCAGCTATTGGCAGCCCTCGCGCGGGGGGAGGACGGTTGAGATGGTCGAGATGACCCTTGTGGCTGTCCTGACGGTTTGGCTGCTGATCCGGTACAAATCCTGGCAGTGGCGGGCGGTGTTCGCGGCGATTGGCCTGATGCAGATCGCGCCGATGGTGATGTGGCGTATGATCCTGTAACCAAAGAAAAAACGCGCCCGAATTGGGCGCGCCTTTTTCGTAGCGATATGACGGAGGTCAGGCGGCTTTGCGCGCCTGTTCTTCCGCGGCCTGACGGCGTTCGCTTTCTTCCCGCGACAGGGCAACCGATGTCCGCACGCCCTTGGCGACAAAGCCCATCAGGCCGTCCACCACACGTTCGTTCGGATCAATCCCTGCGCACGTAAGTACCTCACGCCCATCTCTGGAGCGCGCCCAACGGGCAATCTGCTCGGGCCCGTTGCCGTACTTTTTGTCGTCGGCAATCGCATCGTCCAACGCAGCCAGAACAACGGCCGCAAAAAGCTTGCGAGCGCGGTTCCCCTGTTCGTTGTTGAACGCGGTGCCATCTACGAAATCAACCATAGTCCGTCCTGTTATTGTTGCTTTTCCGTTTCTTGACGCGTCGCCCTTTATGGCGCGTTAACGACGATTCTCATATACTGATTATGCATGGCTGATATGCGTTTTTTGCATACCCGTGCAATGGATTGATGCCGGATTTTGTGGAGTTGTCAGCCATTCACCGGGATTATATAGCCGAAGTCTAAGATTCTTCAACGTTTTGTCACGGAAATGGCGCATGGCAAAGATCAACGGGAACGAGATCCGTCCAGGCTACGTGCTTGAGCATAATGACGGTTTATGGTCGGCAGTAAAGGTGGATCACGTTAAGCCGGGTAAAGGCGGGGCGTTCGCTCAGGTGGAGCTTCGGAACCTCCGCAACGGGTCCAAGTTGAACGAACGGTTCCGGTCCGCCGACAAAGTGGAGCGGGTGCGGCTGGAGCAAAAAGACCAGCAGTTTTTGTATGAAACCGACGGGCAGCTCGTGTTCATGGACAGCGAGACGTACGAGCAGGTGGAGCTGCCGTCCGAGATACTTGGCGACCGGCGTCCGTTTCTGCAGGACGGGATGACGATCACCATTGAATACTACGAAAGTGAGGCGCTGAACGCGACGCTGCCGCAGAAGGTCACCTGCACGGTGACCGAGACGGAGCCGGTCGTGAAGGGCCAGACGGCGGCGAATTCGTTCAAGCCCGCCGTGCTGGACAATGGCGTGCGCGTGATGATCCCGCCTTTCGTGGGTGAGGGCGAGGCGATCGTCGTGAACACCGAGACAATGGAATATTCAGAGCGGGCTTGAGGGGCCGCTCATCGCGCTCTTGCGAGCTTGCCTCGCTTGGGCGCTATGCTTCTGAACACAGCGCTTCGTAGACGTCGGCTATGGCCGCGGCTTCCCGTTCGACCGAATAGGATTGGACGGCGATGTCGCGGGCGCGCTGGGCCATTGCCGTGTGCTGGCCGGTGAGCAAGGCCTCGATTTGGGCGGAGGCGTTTTCGGGCTCGACGACCACACCGGCGGAGCCTTGGGCCGAAAAGTCGCGGTAGGCGCCGGTGTCGGTGGCGGCGAAGGGCGTACCCGACGCCATGGCTTCGAGGGGGGCGAGGCCGTAGCCCTCGTAGCGGGGCAGGTTCACCACGAGGGACAGGGCGCGGAGGAGGGCGGGCATCTCGTCTGCCGGAATTTCGCCGGGGAAAAGGATGCGGTCGGTCAGGCCTGCTGCTTCGACCTTAGCCTGAAGTGTTTCGGCGAAGTCCCGATGCTGGCGGGTGGCTTTGCCGATCACCAGTGCGGTGACGTCGGGCAGGCGAGGGAGCAGGGTGATCATGGTGTCCACGAACCGGTCGGTGCCCTTTTCCGGGCGGATGCGGCCGACGGTGGCGATGCCGCGCGCGCCTGGATGGCCGGTGGCGGCCCAGGCGGCGGCTCGGTCGGGGGCAGGGTGGAAGCGGACGGTATCCACGCCGTGTGGGGCGACGGCGCGGACGTTCGGGACGAAGGTCGCGGCGGCGTCGGAGGTGGCGATGACGGCATCCATGCGGGAGATCAGCCAGCGCGGCCAGGCCGAGTGCCGCCGGATCGCGGCGGAGGTGAACACGAGGCGGATGGGGAGGCGGCGGATGTCGCGCGCCCAGAGACCTGTCTGCATCTCGGGGTTGCGTCGGACGTGCCAGATGGCGAAGGGCTTGCCTTCGGGCGTTTGCCTGGAGGCGGCGATTGCCTGGGCTTTTGTGATTGGTTCGGGGCAGCCGGGGAGGGAGTGGCCGACAAGCCGAAGGTCGTAGCGGTTTGTTAGGGCGCGCGTCACGGCAGCGGCGCTGGCGGAGACGCCGGTGAAGTTGGGGTTGAAGTTGGTGACGTAAACCTCTGGCATCACGCGGGTTTCAGAAGAGGCAGCAGCAGGTCGGCGACGTCCGAGACGATGGAGCCGCGCTTGGCCATGTAGGCCTGCGCTGCCGCGCGGAGGGCGTCGTCTTGCAGTGCGGCGCGGATGGCTTGCGGCAGATCGGTGGCGCTTGCGATAGGGCGCACGGCGCCCGCTTCGGCCATTTCGGCGTAGGTTTCGCGGAAGTTTGCGACGTGAGGGCCGTAGAGGATCGCGGCCCCGAATTGGGCGGGTTCGAAGGGGTTGTGGCCTCCGATCTCGACAAGGGAGCCGCCGAGGAAGACGACTGGGGCGAGGCTGTACCAGAGGCCCATCTCTCCCAACGTGTCGGCGAGGTAGACTTGGGTGTTGGGTTGGATGATCTCCTGCTTGCTGCGGCGGGCGACTTTGAGGCCCTGCAGGAGGGCGGCCACCTCATCCCCCCTTTCGGGGTGCCTCGGCGCGAGCACGCACAGGCAGTCTTTGGGGAGGTTGGCGACGATGAGGGCTTCTTCGCCTGGGTGGGTCGAGGCGGCGACCCAGAGGTTTCGGTCGCCGATTTGCTCCCTAATGTCAGACAGCTTGGCGGGGTCGCAGGGGAGGGGGGCGGCGCCGGATTTGAGATCTCCTGTGACGACGAGGCGGTCGGGCGCGGCGCCGAGGGCGGTTAGAGCGTTGGCGGTCTTTTGGCGTTGAGCAGCGATGACGGTGAAGTGGCCCAGGATCCAGCCTGCGGTTCGCCCCAGCCGGGCCCAGTTGCGCTGGGAACCTTCGGAGAGGCGGGCGTTGATCAGGGCGAGTGGGATCCCTCGTTCGGCGGTGCGGGAGATGAGGCGGGGCCAGAGTTCACTTTCGACGAACACCGCGAGGTCGGGGCGCCAGTGGTCGATAAACCCCCGAACGGCGGCGGGGGTGTCGATGGGGGCGTATTGGTGAGTGACGTTGGTCGTGCGCTCGGCGATGATTTTCGCGGCCGTCGCTGTAACGGTGGTGACGAGGATGGCGAGGTCTGGCTCTCGTTTGCGCAGTTCCTCCAGCAGGCGGAGGATGGACTGGCTTTCGCCGACGCTGGCCGCGTGGAACCAGACGAGGCGGCCTGAGGGCCGCGTCTGGGTGGCGGTGCCTCTCCGTTCCGGAAGGCGGGCGGCGGGGACGCCTGCGGACCTTTGTTTTCGTGCGACGTAGGCCGTCAGAGCCGGTGCCGCGAGGGCTGTCAGCGCCGCATACACCCGGTACACGCCGGGGGGCGTGTCAGGCGTCATCAGCCGCCTGTGTGACTCATATGGCGGGACATCTGTCCGTCGGGCCTCTGCCGGGAATAGTCGAAGTCGTGGCCTTTCGGTTTGGCAGCAATCGCGGCACGGATAGCGTCGTGCAGGGGCGCGTCATCGTCCGGATGCTCGCGGAGCGGCGCGCGGAGATCGGCGCGATCCTCCTGCCCGAGGCACATGTAAATCTCGCCCGTGCAGGTGATCCGCACCCGGTTGCAGCTTTCGCAGAAGTTATGCGTGAGCGGCGTGATAAAGCCGATCTTCTGGCCGCTTTCCTGAAGGCGGACGTAGCGGGCCGGGCCTCCGGTGCGTTCGGCCAGGTCAATCAGTGAGAAGCGTTCAGCGAGGGTGCCGCGCAGCTTTTTCAGTGACCAGTATTGGCCGATGCGGTTCTCGTTGCCGATGTCGCCCATCGGCATGACTTCGATGAACGTCAGGTCGTGGCCCTGATCGGCGCACCAGTCGACGAGAGGGAACATCTCGTCCTCATTGAAGCCCTTCAGCGCGACGGTATTGATCTTGATCTTCAGACCTGCGACCTTCGCGGCCTCGATACCCTTCATCACCTGCGGCAGGCGGCCCCAGCGGGTGACGCGTGCGAACTTCTCGTCGTCCAGCGTGTCGAGCGACACGTTGATCCGACGGATGCCGACATTGGCGAGGTCCTGCGCGAAGCGATGGAGCTGGCTGCCGTTGGTGGTCAGCGTCAGTTCCTTCAGCGCCCCGGTGCCGAGGTGGCGGGAGATGCTGTCGAAGAACGTCATGATGCCCTTGCGGACAAGGGGCTCGCCCCCCGTGATGCGCAGTTTCTCGACGCCCAGATCGATGAAAGCGGTGCACATGCGGTCGAGTTCTTCCAGCGTCAGGAGTTCGGCCTTGGGCAGGAACGACATCTGTTCGGCCATGCAGTACACACAGCGGAAGTCGCAGCGGTCGGTCACCGAGACCCGCAGGTAGGTGATGGCGCGTTGGAAAGGGTCGATCAGTGGTGCATTCATGACAATTGAAACTAGGGGTGAGGGGGAATTTAAGCAAGCGGTTGGTTGTGGTTGCAGATGGGGGGAGCGAGGGGCCAGCCCCTCGCGCTCCCCGGAGTGTTTTGCCCAAGATGGAGGAGGGTCGGGTGGGGAATGAGCGGCTGCTGAGACCCGGCGAGGATTGGGGGGCATTTGTTTGGTCGGTGCCCGAGCGGTTCAATATCGCGGTGGCGTGTTGTGATGTCTGGCCAGGGGATCGCGTGGCGATTGTGGTACCCGGTGGGGTGGACTGGACGTTTGGGGACCTGCGGGAGCGGTCGGACCGGCTGGCGTCTGCATTTGCGGCGCGGGGGATCGGGCGGGGGGATCGGGTGGCGATCCTGTTGCCGCAGGACCCTGTGGTGATGCTCACTCATTTTGCGGCGATGAAGCTGGGGGCGGTCACGGTGCCGCTGTTCACGTTGTTCGGCGAGGATGCGCTGCGGTATCGGCTGGAGGATAGCGGGGCGCGGGCTTGTGTGACCGACGCGGCGGGGGCGGAGCGGTTGGCGGCGCTCGATTGTCAGGCGTTGGAGCAGGTGTATGTGGCCGGTGACGCGGTGGCGCCGCATCTGTCGATTGACGACGAGATCGCGCGCGCGGCGCCGCTGGAGCGGGTCGTGGATACGGCTGCCGATGATCCGGCTATGCTGATCTATACCTCGGGCACCACCGGGGCGCCCAAGGGGGCGTTGCATGCGCATCGGTTTTTGCTGGGGCATCTGCCGAGTGTGGAGGCGCAGCATGAATACCTGCCGCAGCCTGGGGATATCGGGTGGACGCCTGCGGATTGGGCTTGGATCGGCGGGTTGATGGATTTGGCGATGCCGTGCCTGTTCCACGGCTTGCCGCTGGTCGCGCATCGGATGGGGAAGTTCGACCCGGATGCCGCGTTTCGGCTGATCCGGGATGAGGGGGTGCGCAATCTTTTCCTGCCGCCGACGGCGTTGAAGCTGATGCGGCAGGCGGAGGTGCCCGAGGGCTTGCGGGTGCGTTCGGTGGCGTCAGGAGGCGAGAGCCTGGGGGCCGATCTGCACGACTGGGCGGGGAAGGTGCTGCGCGCACCGGTCAATGAGATTTACGGGCAAACTGAGGCTAATCTGGTGATCACGACTTGCCATGCGGCAATGGATTTGCACCCCGGGTCGATGGGGCGCGCAGCGCCGGGGCATGAAGTAGCTGTGTTGGGGCCGGACGATGCACCCATGACAGGCGAGATCGGCGAGATCTGCGTGCGCACGCCGGACCCGGTGATGTTCCTCGGCTACTGGAACCGGCCCGAGGCGACGGCGGAGAAGGTGCGGAACGGGTGGTTGCGGACGGGCGATCTGGGGACGTGTGACGCGGATGGGTACTTTACCTTCGTATCGCGGGATGACGACGTGATTACCTCGGCAGGCTATCGGATCGGGCCGACGGAGATTGAGGCCTGCCTCAATGGCGACCCCGATGTCGTGAACGCGGGCGTCGTCGGCCTGCCGGATCCGGTGCGGACCGAGGCGGTTACGGCCTTTGTTGTGGCGCGCGAGGGGGCCAATGCCGAGACGCTTGAGGCGCGATTGCAGAAGCGGGCGCGGGACCGCGTGGGGCCTTATGCAGCGCCGCGGCGGTATGTGTTCGTTGATACCCTCCCGTTGACCGCCACGGGCAAGGTCATGCGGCGCCGGTTGCGGGAGGCGGGGTCAGAGGAGCCCTAGCAGGCTCGACGGGTCGAGGTGCTGGGTCTGAAAGAGCACGTCTCCGAAGTCGCGGCCCACATGCATCACTCCGGGAAAGGCGACGACCTGCAAACCGGCGGCGCGGGCGGCGTTGGCGCCATCGGGGGAGTCCTCGATAGCCACGGCGTGCTTTGCGCCGAGCCTTGCGAGAGCCAGGTTGTAGATATCCGGCGCCGGTTTTGGCGACGCGACCATCGAGGCATCGCCGATGAAATCGAACGTGTCGGCAGGGATGCCGGACGCCCCGAGAATGGCATCGACATTGTCGCGCGACGTCGTCGTGACGAAGCCCAGCCGCACTCCCGCCGACGGCGCGGCAGCGACAATGTCGGCCACGCCGGGGCGCGGGCCGGGCCGCTCTTGCGCGAGGATTTCGTGGAACAGCTCGGTCTTCCGGCGATGGATGTTGGCCGCATCTATGGCCAGCCCCGCCCGCCGCAGCGCCTCCGAGATGCGCTTTTCGCCGCCCGACGTCTGGAGCAGATCGGCATAGGTCGCCCGGTTCCACGCCCATTCGAGGTTGGCCTCGGCAAAGGCTGCATTGAACGCGCGGCGCTGAAGCTCCGACGTTTCGACCAGTGTACCGATGGCCCCGAACAGCAGCGCCTGCATCGGACCTCCCCCGTCTTGCAGGACGACTTTATTCCACGGTGACCGACTTGGCGAGGTTCCGGGGTTGGTCCACGTCGGTGCCTTTTGACACAGCGGTGTGGTAGGCCAGCAGCTGCGCCGGGATGGCGTAAAGGATTGGCGCCAGGAAGTCGCTGACGCCCGGCATCTGCAGCACGCGCCACGCGCCGTCCCCGGCCTCGGTTGCTCCGTGGCTGTCGGTGATCAGGACGACCCTGCCGCCACGGGCCATGACCTCTTGCATGTTCGATACGGTCTTTTCGAAGAGCGCGTCGCGGGGGGCCATGACGATCACCGGGACGGCGGGGTCGATGAGGGCGATGGGGCCGTGCTTGAGTTCGCCCGACGCATAACCTTCGGCATGGATATAGCTGATTTCCTTCAGCTTTAGCGCGCCTTCCATGGCCAGCGGGTACATCGCGCCGCGACCCAGAAACAGGATATCCCGCGCCTTGGCGAGGTCAGCCGAGATCCCGGCCACCGCATCGTCGGTCGCCAGCGCCTGCGAGATCAGGCCCGGCAGGCTGCGCAGGTCGCTGAGGGCCTGTGCGAGGTCTGCCTCGCTCATGTGCCCGCGCTGCTGCGCCGCTTGCAGGACCAGCAGGGCCAGAACGGTGAGCTGACAGGTAAACGCCTTGGTCGAGGCCACACCGATCTCGGTCCCCGCCAGAATGGGCAGTGACAAGTCCGACTCGCGAGCGATGGAGCTTTCGGGCACGTTGACCACGGCCAGCGTCATCGCCTTTGACTCGCAATACCGTAGGGCGGCGAGGGTGTCAGCCGTCTCCCCTGACTGGCTGACGAAGATCGCCAGTGTGTTCGCGCCCACGGGCGGCTCGCGGTAGCGGAACTCCGACGCGACGTCGAGGTCGACGGGCAAGCCCGCGACTTGCTCGAACCAGTAGCGCGCGGTGAGACAGGCGTAGAACGCCGTGCCGCAGGCGACCATGACGATGCGGTCGAACTTCGAAAAGTCGAGGTCGCGGGGCAGGCGGATCTCAGTGTCGTCGCCGAGGTAGTGCTTCAGCGCATCGGCCACGACCACGGGCTGCTCGGCGATCTCCTTGGCCATGAAGTGGCGGTGACCGCCTTTCTCCATCGCCTGCGTGTCGAGCCGGATCTGGCGGACTTCGCGGTTGGCGCGGCGGCCTTCGGCATCGTGGATCTCGGCGCCCTCACGGGTCAGGACGACGCGGTCGCCTTCTTCCAGATAGGTGACGCGGTCGGTCAGCCCGGCCAGCGCGATGGCGTCCGAGCCGATGAACATCTCACCATCCCCGTGGCCGACCGCCAGCGGCGAGCCCTTCCGCGCCCCGATGATCAGGTCTTCCTCACCGTCAAACAGAAACGCCAATGCAAACGCGCCATCCAGCCGGGCAATCGTCTGCTCTGCCGCATCGCGGGGCGACAGGCCCTGATCGAGGTAGTGATGCGCAAGCTGCGCGATGGTTTCCGTGTCGGTGTCGGTCTGGCAGGCATAGCCCTTTTCGGCCAGATCCTCTCGCAACTCCTTGAAATTCTCAATGATTCCGTTGTGGACAACGGCCACCGGCCCGGCCTGATGCGGGTGGGCGTTCTTCACCGACGGTGCGCCGTGGGTGGCCCAGCGGGTGTGGCCGATCCCGGCCTTCCCCGCCAGCGGCTCGTGCACCAACAGATCCGCGAGGTTCACCAGCTTGCCCATCGCCCGGCGCCGGCCGAGCGTGCCGCCATCCACCGTGGCAATCCCGGCGCTGTCATAACCGCGATATTCCAGCCGCTTCAGGGCATCCATCAGGGCCGGAGCGGCCTCATGATCGCTCAGAATTCCGACAATGCCGCACATGGGGCTATCCTTTCTGACGCGCCGCCTTGGCGGCTTTCAAGCGGTTCATCAAGCGCAGGCCGTAGCCCGCCTTGTTCTCTTGCGGCACGCGCGCGAGGGCGAGGTCCCCCGCTGGCACGTCCTTCGTCACCACCGCCCCCGTGGCAGTCATTGCGTCGTCGCCCACCGTGACCGGCGCCACCAGCATCGTGTCTGAGCCAATAAAGACATTTGCCCCGATCTCGGTTCGGTGCTTGAACACCCCGTCATAGTTGCAGGTGACCGTGCCCGCCCCGATGTTGGAGCGCGGCCCGACACTTGCATCGCCGACATAGGACAGGTGGTTCACCTTTGCGCCCTCGCCAAGGGTGGCGTTCTTCAGTTCGCAGAAGTTCCCGACCCGCGCCTTGGGCCCTATTTCGGTGCCCGGGCGGAGGCGGGCGAAGGGGCCGACGCTGGCGCCAGGCGACACGGAGCAGCCTTCGAGGTGGCTGAAGGCGCGGATCGTCGCCTTGTCCGCGACCGTGACGCCGGGGCCGAAAACCACGTTCGGCTCGATGATCGTATCGCGGCCAAGGGCGGTGTCGTGCGTGAAAAACACTGTCTCGGGTGCAATCAGCGTTGTGCCGCTCGCCATCGCCTCGTCCCGCCGCGCGGACTGAAAAAACGCTTCTGCCGCAGCAAGATCCGCGCGAGAGTTCACACCCAGCGTCTCGGCCTCATCGCAGAAGATCGCGGTGACTTGCAGGCCACGCCCCCGCGCGATTTCCACGGCGTCGGTGAGGTAGTACTCCCCCTGCGCGTTGTCGTTCTTCGTCTCGGCCAGCAGGTCGAAGAAGATGTCCGTGGGCGCCATCATCATGCCCGAGTTGCAGCGCGTGATCGCCAGTTCCTCGTCGGAGGCATCCTTCCACTCGACAATCCGCTCCAGGCTGTCGCCGTCCATGACAAGGCGGCCATAGCGGGCGGGATCCTTCGGCTCAAACCCCAGGATCACCAGATCGTTGCCCGCCGCGCGGGCCATCTTCATCCGCTCCAGCGTCTCGGGGCGCACGAATGGCGTGTCGCCGAACAGCACAACCGTGTCGCCGCCCGCGCCCGCCAGCGCGTCTTTCGCGCAGAGGACGGCGTGCCCGGTGCCAAGCTGTTCGGTCTGCGTCACGGGGATGACGTCGGGGTCCAGCGCCCGCGCCGCCGCGCCCACCGCGTCGCCGCCATGGCCGACGACGATCACCTTCCGCTCCGGCTCCAATGGCTCGACTGAGCGCAGGGCGTGCGCAAACACCGGCAGTCCGCCGATCTGGTGCAGCATTTTGGGCAGGTCGGATTTCATCCGCGTGCCCTGACCGGCTGCCAAAAGCACCAGCTGGGTTGTCATGGACTGCTCTTCCCTTTTCTTGGCCTTCGTTTTACGGACCCGGCCACGTACCGCAAGGGGACTGCGGTTCAAGAAACGTGTCGCTAGGTTACATCGTTGCTCTGCGGCCATCGGCCAAGAGGGGCAAACGTGCGCACAGTGATTTTTGACCTGGATGGGACACTCGCAGACACCAGTCGGGATTTGATCGAGGCCGCGAACAGTTGTTTCCGGGGGCAGGGGTTGGGCGATCTGCTTGATCCGGTTGACGACGCGGCGACAGCGTTTCGCGGCGGGAGGGCGATGCTGCGGCTGGGGTTTGATCGGGCGGGGAAGGTCGATCCGGGGCTGGTCGAGGCGCAGTTTGAGCCGTTTCTGCAGGCGTATGAGGCTGGGATCGACACGCACACGCGGCTCTATCCGGGCGCCGTTGCGGCGGTTGAGACGCTGCAGCACAAGGGCTACCGCGTGGGTATCTGCACCAACAAGCCCGAGGGGCTGGCCGAGTTGCTGATGACCCGCCTCGGCGTCCGTGATTTGTTCGCGTCCCTCGTCGGCGCCGACACTCTGCCGGTCCGCAAGCCGGACCCGGCGCCGTTCCAGGCCGCCGTGACCCGCGCCGGAGGGGACCCGAGCCGGGCCTGCCTGATCGGCGACACGGTCACCGACCGCGAAACGGCGCGCGCGGCAGGGGTGCCCTGCGCGCTTGTGACCTTCGGGCCGGAGGGAGGGGCGGTGGCCAACCTCGACCCCGAGGCCCTGCTGCCCGACTACGGCGCCCTGCCGCGGGTGGTTGAGCAGATGATCGGCTGACGGGCGGTGGGCAGATTGCCCACCCTACCGGCGACAGACCCGCCGCACTCGACAGGCGTAGGGTGCGCTTCAGCGCACCGACCCCGCCAGACACCCCGCGCCACGCCGAACTGCCCCGGTAGGGTGGGCAATCTGCCCACCATCCCCCGTTGACCCGCCGCGCGCGACACCCCACCATATTACCCATGACCGAACGCTTTACCGGCAGTTTCACCCAGCAGCTCCCGCTGCCCGAGGCCGCGATCCGTGCGGCCGAAACCGTTCTGCGCCACGGGCGCCTGCACCGCTACAACATCGCCGACGGCGAAACCCCTGAGGCCACCCTGCTGGAGCAGGAGTTCGCTGCATGGCTCGGCGCCGACCACTGCCTCGCGCTTGCCTCGGGCGGACAGGCAATGGCCATCGCGCTTCGCGCTGCTGGGGTCGCCCCGGGCGATACCGTGCTGACCAACGCTTTCACGCTGGCTCCCGTGCCCGGGGCCGTCGCCGCGGTTGGGGCGAAATCGGCGTTTGTGCAGACGCGGGAGGATCTGACGATCGATCTTGACCACCTCGACGCGCTGATCGCCGAGACCGGGTCCAAGGTCCTGCTGCTGTCGCACATGCGCGGTCATATCTGCGACATGTACCGCCTGATGGCCCTCTGCCAGTCCGCCGGAGTGCTTGTGATCGAAGACTGCGCCCACACGATGGGCGCCTCTTGGGACGGCACCAAGTCGGGCCTGTTCGGCGAAATCGCCTGCTATTCGACCCAGACCTACAAGCACATGAATTCCGGCGAAGGCGGGTTTCTGACAACCAACAACCCCGACATCGCCGCCAGGGCGATCCTGATGTCTGGATCGTACATGCTGTACGACCGCAATGGCACCGCGCCCGGCGCTGAGCACTTCGAAGGCGCCAAGTACGACGCGCCCAACATGTCCGCCCGGATGGATAACCTGCGCGCCGCGATCCTGCGCCCGCAACTTACCCGGCTTGACGCGGACTGCGCCGCGTGGACCGCGCGGTACCGCGCTGTCGAGGTAGGCCTGCGCGACGTTCCCGGCCTGACTCTGATCGAGCGTCCGGCGCAGGAAGACTTCGTTGGCTCGTCCTTCCAGTTCCGCCTCCCCGACCTGAGCGATTACGAGATCGAGGCCTTTGTAGATGCCTGCCGCGCCCGGGGCGTAGAGCTCAAGTGGTTCGGTGCCGCCGCCCCCGCCGGGTTCACGTCGACCTATGCCCACTGGCACTATGCTTCGCCGTTTCCTTTGCCCGAGACGGACAGCGTCCTCGCCTCGCTCCTCGACATGCGAATCCCACTAACCTTCTCGCTGGATGATTGCGCCATAATCGCACGGATTATCGCGGATGAGGCGCGCAAGCTCGCGAAGGCCATGACACAAGCGTAAGCCGGGCTTCAGCCCGGCACCCCCGAAAGCACATTGACGCAACGACCCCCTGCGCGTATTTAATTGAACAAGCGTTCATTAAAGGGCGAACCAGGATGTTCACAGGCACAATGCGCTTTGATTTGGGCGACGATGTCGAGGCGCTGCGCGACATGGTGCACCGCTGGGCGCAAGAGCGGGTGAAGCCGCTGGCCGCCGAGACCGACCGTTCCAACGCCTTCCCCAATGACCTGTGGCGCGAGATGGGGGAGCTTGGCCTTTTGGGCATCACCATCGCAGAGGAACACGGCGGGGCCGGGATGGGCTACCTCGCGCATACGGTGGCGGTGGAAGAGATCTCGCGCGTGTCGGCCTCCATCGGGCTGAGCTATGGCGCGCATTCGAACCTTTGCGTCAATCAGATCGGGCTGAACGGCAGCGACGACCAGAAAGCGCGGTATCTGCCAAAGCTGATCTCGGGTGAGCATATCGGCGCGCTCGCCATGTCCGAGGCAGGCGCGGGGTCGGACGTGGTGGGCATGAAGCTACGGGCCGAGAAGCGGAACGACCACTACCGGTTGAACGGGACGAAATACTGGATCACCAACGGGCCAGACGCGAATACGCTGGTCGTCTATGCCAAGACCGACCCCGACGCGGGGTCGAAGGGGATCACGGCGTTTCTGATTGAAAAGACGATGGCCGGGTTCTCCACCAGCCCGCATTTCGACAAGCTTGGCATGCGGGGCTCCAACACGGCGGAGCTGATCTTCGAAAACGTCGAGGTCCCCTTCGAAAACGTCCTCGGCGAAGAAGGGCACGGCGTTGCGGTGCTGATGTCCGGCCTCGACTACGAACGCGTCGTTCTGTCGGGTGTCAACATCGGTGTCATGGCCGGGTGCCTGGACGAGGTCATGCCGTACATGGCCGAGCGCAAGCAGTTCGGAAAGCCCATCGGGGAGTTCCAGCTGATGCAGGGCAAGATCGCCGACATGTATACCGCCCTGAACACCGCCCGCGCCTATGCCTATGAGGTCGCGAAGGCCTGCGACCGGGGCGAGGTCACGCGGCAGGATGCCGCTGCCTGCGTGCTGTATGCGTCGGAAGAGGGGATGAAGGTCGCCCATCAGGCGGTGCAGGCCATGGGCGGCGCGGGCTTCCTCGCCGACGCGCCCGTCGCGCGGATGTTCCGCGACGCCAAGCTGATGGAGATCGGCGCCGGCACCAGCGAAATCCGCCGGATGTTGATCGGGCGCGAGTTGATGTCCACCTTGGGAACATGACATGGCGACTTCATATGGCGGCCCTTCTGATCGCCGCGCCCGCAGCGGCGACGGAGCATGAGGTCAAGACCTACGGCCATGTGCTGGAGGCCTGCTACCTCGCCGCCGAAAACGCCGAGGGGCGCACCGCCTGCATCGGCAAGATGGCCGAGGCGTGCATGGAGACCGAAGAGGGCGGCTATTCCACCTTCGGCATGGCGTCGTGCAACACGGGCGAAATGCTCGTGTGGGATTTCTTCCTGAACACCGAATACATGAACACGATGGATTGGGCGAAGGCGGCGGACGCGTCGGAAGGTGAGAACTTTCCGGAGTTTGCCAACCGCGTCGAAAGCCTCCGCGATGCGCAGCGGGCGTGGATCGCGTTCCGCGATGCCGAATGTGGGATGGCCTATGCGCAGTGGGGTGCGGGGTCGATGCGGCACATCTCGGGGACCGGGTGCGTGCTGCAGATGACGGCGGAGCGTACGATCGAACTGGTGGGCTACCGGGAGTTTCAGCAATGACCGACGAGGCATACCTTGAACAGGTCCTGCGCGAGCAGGACGCCTATCGCGACAGCGCCCCGCCGCCCGTGTCGCGGCTGTTGCGCAGCATGGCGAAACCGCTGACGTTCATGGCGGATCGCCTGATCCCGGCAGAGGCAATTGAGGCGGTGCTGCGCGGGGCGGATTGGGCGGCGTCAGCCTCGATCCGGCAGGCGGCCATTGACCATGATTTCACGGACCTGCGCGCCTGCGATGATGCGGCCTCCGAGATCTGGCGCTGGGCGATGGGGTATGCCGTCACCGGCGGTGGCGCGATGGGCGCGTTTGGCGCGATGGGCCTTGCGGTCGACGTGCCCGCGACGATCACGCTGGCGCTGCGGACGACGCGGCTGCACGGGCTGTGCTATGGCTTTGGCGGGGACAGCGAGGCGGAGCGGATCTTTATCCTCGACACGCTGCAATTGGCTGGGGCGAATTCGCTGGCCGAAAAGCAGGCCTCGCTGGCCCGGTTGGCCGAGGACCGAACGACGCTTCCGGCAGAAAGCTTCGGTCGGATCGTGAACCTCACCGGTCAGGCTGCGGGGGCGCAGGCGGCGGCGCGGCGGGTGGCTCAGGTACTGGGCACGAACCTGTCGGCGCGGAAGGTGGCGCAGATGGCGCCGTTCGTGGGGGCAGCGATTGGGGCGAGCGTCAACGCCTCGTTCCAGAACGACGTCGCGGCGGCGGCGCGGCATGCCTATCGCGAGCGCTGGTTGCAGGTGAACGAAGGCATCGTCCGAGGCGAAATCACCGACCAGCGCGGGGAAACCGCGTGAAACTGCAATCGCGGTTGATCCCGGGCTCGGAGGACGCCCGCGCAAACCGTGCCGCGCATCTGGAGGCGTTGGAGCTTGTCCGCGAGGCCGCCGCGCTTGCGGCGGCGGGCGGCGGAGAGCGCGCGAGGGAGCGGCACGTGGCGCGGGGCAAGATGCTGCCGCGAGAGCGGGTGGCGAACCTGCTGGATCCGGGCTCGCCTTTCTTGGAGGTTGGGGCGACGGCGGCGCATGGGCTCTATGACGGGGCGGCGCCCGGGGCCGGGGTGATCGGCGGGATCGGGCGCGTGAAGGGGCAGGACGTGATGGTTCTCGCCAACGACGCAACCGTGAAAGGCGGCACGTACTATCCAATGACGGTCAAGAAACACCTCCGCGCGCAAGAGATCGCGGAAGAGTGTCGGTTGCCGTGTATCTACCTTGTGGATTCCGGGGGGGCGAACCTGCCCAACCAGGATGAGGTCTTTCCAGATCGGGATCACTTCGGGCGGATCTTCTACAACCAGGCGCGGATGAGCGCGAAGGGCATTGCCCAGATTGCCGTGGTCATGGGCTCCTGCACCGCTGGCGGCGCGTATGTGCCCGCAATGGCGGATGTGTCGATCATTGTGAAAGAGCAGGGGACGATTTTCCTCGCCGGGCCTCCGCTAGTGAAGGCGGCGACAGGGGAGGTGGTGACTGCGGAAGAGCTGGGCGGTGGCGATGTCCACACGCGGCTCTCCGGCGTGGCCGATGCGCTAGCGGAGGATGATGCGCACGCATTGGCGTTGGCGCGGGAGGCGGTGGGGAGCCTGTCGCTCATCGCCCCTGACGGGCCGCCTCGCTTGGCGCCCGAGGCCCCGGCTTACGACCCGGAGGAGTTGTTGGATGTCGTCCCGGCAGATCTGAAGATCCCCTATGACAGCCGCGAGGTGATTGCGCGGCTCGTGGATGGCTCGCGGTTTGACGAGTTCAAGGCGCGGTATGGCGAGACGCTCGTTTGCGGGTTTGCGCATGTGGATGGCTGGCCGGTCGGGATTATCGCCAACAATGGGGTGCTGTTTTCGGAGGCCGCGCAGAAGGGTGCGCATTTTGTGGAGCTGTGCTCTCAAAGGCGTATCCCGCTGGTATTTCTGCAGAATATCACTGGCTTTATGGTCGGGCGGAAGTACGAGAACGAGGGCATCGCGCGGCATGGCGCGAAGATGGTGACGGCGGTGGCGACCACCTCGGTACCCAAGATCACCGTGATCGTGGGCGGGTCCTTCGGCGCCGGGAACTATGGCATGGCGGGGCGGGCGTATCAGCCGCGGTTTCTGTGGACCTGGCCGAACAGCCGGATCTCGGTCATGGGCGGCGCGCAGGCGGCGGGGGTGCTCGCCACCGTCAAGCGCGACGCGATGGAGCGGGCGGGGCAGGTGTGGAGCGCGGAGGACGAGGCCGCATTCAAGGCACCCACCGTGGCGCAGTTCGAAGAGCAGGCGCATCCGCTTTATGCCTCTGCGCGGCTGTGGGACGATGGGATCGTTGACCCGAGGAAGACGCGGGATGTCCTGGCGCTTAGCCTGAGGGCCGCTTTGAACGCGCCGATTGAAGAGACGCGCTTCGGGGTCTTCCGGATGTGAGGGTGGCTGACGGTGGAATTTGAGTATTTTCAGCCAGATGAAGGACCGGGGGCGCGCGCATGTTCAGCACCGTTCTGATTGCCAACCGCGGCGAGATCGCGGTGCGCATCGCGCGAACCGCCCGGCGTTTGGGCGTGCGGACGGTGGCGGTGTATTCGGACGCCGACCGGGACGCGCAGCATGTGGCCGAGGCCGACGTTGCGGTGCGGATCGGCGGGGCGAAGCCGTCGGAGAGCTACCTTCGCGGCGACGCGATCATTGCCGCCGCGCAGGCGACTGGTGCCGAGGCGATCCATCCCGGCTATGGCTTTCTGTCCGAGAACCCCGAGTTTGTGGAGGCGGTTGAGGCGGCGGGCCTCGTGTTCATCGGGCCGTCGGCGAAGGCGATCCGGGCGATGGGCCTCAAGGACGCCGCGAAGGACCTGATGGAGGCCGCCGGAGTGCCGGTTGTCCCCGGCTATCGGGGGGCGGATCAGAGCGCTGAGACGCTGTCGCGGGCGGCGGACGACATTGGCTATCCGGTGTTAATCAAGGCCGTCGCCGGGGGCGGCGGGAAGGGAATGCGGCGGGTGGATGCGCCTGCCGGGTTCGCGGACGCGCTTACGTCGGCCCGGTCGGAGGCAGAGGCGGCGTTCGGAAATGGGTCGGTGCTGGTAGAGAAGTTCGTCGCCACACCCCGGCACATCGAGGTGCAGGTTTTTGGCGATGGCGCTCGGGCGGTGCACTTGTTCGAACGCGATTGCTCGCTACAGCGGCGGCATCAGAAGGTCATTGAAGAGGCGCCCGCGCCCGGCATGACCGAAGAAGTCCGCGAGGCGATGGGTCAGGCCGCCGTCCGCGCTGCGGAAGCCATCGGCTATGCGGGCGCGGGGACGGTGGAGTTCATCGTCGACGCCACCGACGGACTGCGCCCGGACGGGTTCTGGTTCATGGAGATGAACACGCGCCTGCAGGTCGAGCATCCGGTGACCGAGGCGGTGACGGGGCTCGATCTGGTGGAGCTCCAGTTGCGCGTGGCGGCGGGCGAGCCGCTGCCGCTGGAGCAGGCGGACATCCGGCTGAGTGGTCACGCGGTGGAGGCGCGGCTGTATGCCGAGGACCCAGCGAGTGGCTTCCTGCCCGCGACGGGGCGGTTGGACCACTTGGCTTTCCCGCAGGGGGCGCGGGTGGATGCCGGGGTGCGGGCGGGGGATGCGATCTCTCCGCACTACGATCCGATGATTGCCAAGATCATCACCCACGGCCCCACGCGCGGCGCGGCGATTGGCACGCTCACCCGGGCGCTGGCACAGACGCAGGTGGCGGGGCTGACGACGAACCTGTCTTTCCTGCGGCGGCTGTCCGAAGATGCAGGGTTCCGCGCGGGTGCGGTGCATACCGGGCTGATCGAGGCGGCGGGGGAGGGGCTGTTGGCCGATCCCGTGCCTTGCGAGCGAACCCGAGCGCTTGCGGCGGTGGGGCGGTTGGGGCTTGACCGGGCGGAGGGGCTGGCGGGGTTCACCTTGTGGGCGCCGCTTACGCGGGAGGTGTGGCTTGGGGACGAGCGGCTGTCGGCCCAGATCACCGGCCCGGGGCAGGCGGTGGTCGACGGGATCGCCGTGGCCTTCGCCGATGGTTGGTGGCTAGACGGGGCCAAGACAGACGCGACGGTGGTGACTACTCCGGGGCGGGTCAGCGTGTTCTGGGGCAATGGCTATCACTTCGACATCCCCGATCCGCTCGCGCGCGCGGACGACAGCGGGGACGCGGGCAACGTCGTCACCGCGCCGATGCCGGGGCAGGTGAAGGCGCTGTTCGTCGCCGCCGGGGACACGGTCGAGGCGGGCGCCAAGCTCGCCGTCTTTGAGGCCATGAAGATGGAGCACACGCTCACCGCTGCCCGCCACGGGTCCATCGCGGAGGTGCTGGTGGCGCCCGGTGCTCAGGTCGAGGCCGGGGCCGCGATCCTGCGGCTGGAGGACGACGCGTGAGCGCGGTCGAGATCTTTGAGGTCGGCCCTCGCGACGGCCTCCAGAACGAAACCCGCCAGATCCCCACGGCGGACAAGGTTGCCCTCATCGACTGCCTCAGCACCGCCGGGTTTCGCCGCATCGAGGCGGCGAGCTTCATCTCCCCCCGCTGGGTCCCGCAGATGGCCGACAGTGACGAGGTCATGGCCCGCATCACCCGCGTTCCGGGCGTGCGTTACGCGGCGCTGACGCCGAACATGCGGGGATTTGAACGGTCTCAACGGGCAGAAGCCGACGAGGTCGCCGTATTCGCCAGCGCGTCCGAGGGATTCAGCCAGGCAAACCTGAATTGTTCGATTTCGGAAAGCCTCAGCCGGTATCGAGACATTCTTTGGGCCGCAAGCGTTCAAGATGTACAAGTTCGCGGATATATCTCCTGCGTGACCGATTGCCCGTTCGACGGAAAAACACCCCCGGAAAAAGTCGCCGAGATTGCCGACGCCCTGTACGACATGGGCTGCTACGAGATCTCTCTTGGCGACACGCTGGGGCACGGCACGCCGGACACGGTGTCAGCGATGCTCAACGCAGTTTTGCAAGCCGTGCCAGCCGCGAACCTCGCGGGGCATTTCCACGACACCCTTGGGCATGCGCTTCGGAACATCGACGGCTCGCTGGACGCCGGGCTGCGCGTGTTCGACGCGGCAGTCGGGGGGCTTGGTGGGTGCCCCTACGCTCCGGGTGCGACCGGGAATGTGGCAACTGAGTCAGTCCACGAACATCTTGTGAAGGCCGGATGGACGACCGGGCTTGATCCGGTCATCCTGCGCGAAGCCGCCGCTATGGCGCGCGCGATGCGAGGTGTAGAGCGTGACGCAGGTTGATATCTCGATGGACGGACGCGGGGTCGCGACCCTCGCGCTCAACCGGCCCGAGAAGCACAACGCTCTGTCGTCCGAACTGATCGCCGACCTCGCCGACGCGACCGCGTCGCTTGGCGCCGATCCTGCTGTGCGCGTTGTGGTCCTGACGGGCACCGGCACAAGCTTCTGCGCCGGGGGGGACCTGAAGTGGATGCAAGCCCAGATGACTGCGGCGCCAGAGACGCGAGCAGCAGCAGCACGCGCGCTTGCCGAGATGCTGGAGGCGCTGAATGCGCTCCCGAAACCGCTGATCGGGCGGCTCCAAGGCAACGCGTTCGGCGGGGGCGTGGGGCTCGCTTGCGTGTGCGACACGGCAATCGGGGTGAAAGACGCACTGTTCGGGTTCACCGAGACGAAGCTCGGCCTGATCCCTGCCACCATCGGCCCGCATGTCATCGCCCGCATGGGTGAGGCGCGGGCCCGCCGCGTCTTCATGTCCTCGCGCCTGTTCGACGGGGAAGAGGCCGTGGCTCTCGGCGTTTTGGCGCGTGCGGTCGCACCGGAAGCGCTTGATGCGGCAGTCGAGGCCGAGGTTACCCCCTATCTCGCCTGCGCGCCCGGCGCCGTGGCCGAGGCAAAGGCGTTCGCCCGGACGCTCGGCGGCCAGATCTCAGAGACAGTCCGGAATGACAGCATCGCCACGCTGGTCGCGCGATGGCAGACCGACGAAGCGCGTGAGGGCGTCGCGGCGTTCTTTGCGAAAGAACCGCCGCCCTGGGTGAGGAACGGTTGATGTTCGGGCGCTATCCTGTGACCGACACGGTTGAGGCGTGGATCGAAGAGAACTTTGCCTGGGCCATCGAGCACGGTCTGTTGACTGCTGAGACCCCGCTGGTTCTGCCAACCGAGGACTTTTTCAAGGCACCGAAAGGGGCGCCAGAGGCGGTCGCCGCCGCGCTTCTCGACGACATGAAGCGCCTCCTCAAGCGCGAGACCGCGAAGATCGACATCATCCCGATTGACCAGCCGTCTGCCGAATATCGCTATGATTACAACCTGGTAAGCGTTGGCGGGACGTGGCAGAAATCCGGGGATAACACGGCTGTCATCCGCTATGACGCCGAGATGATCCACCAGCCGATGGCGCTGATGTCGGTCCTGGCCCATGAGCTGATGCACCACATCCTTGATGACGTCGACGAAGATCCGCCGGGCGGGGAAGAGGCGGGTGAGCTTGCCACAGACCTTCACGTCATCACCATGGGGCTCGGCGTGATCCAGTTGTCCGGCGCAGAGCAGGCCGGGTGGCAAGGCTACATGACGCAGCCCTCGCGCGCCCATGCGCTGGCGCTGTTCCTGCTGGTCCGCGACCTCGACCCGAAGGAGGCGCTTCGGCATCTGACGCCCCGCGCCGCAAAGTACCTGCGCCGCTCGCTGCGGCGGCTACGGAAAACCCCAGAGGTCCCGAAGCAACTTGCCGCAAGCTTGAGGGATCGCATTGACCGGACCCGACCGGGCAAGTAACGCTGACCCCAAGGCGTTGTGTTTTTGGAGGCCATAGCCCGTGGACGATCTGCTGCGAGAGTACCTTCCGATCCTCATTTTCCTCGCGATTGCAATCGGTTTGGGCCTCATCCTCATCCTTGCGGCTGCCGTCGCCGCTCCGCAGGACCCGGATCCGGAAAAGGTGTCAGCTTACGAATGTGGCTTCAACGCGTTCGACGATGCGCGGATGAAGTTCGACGTGCGGTTCTACCTCGTCTCGATCCTGTTCATCATCTTCGACCTCGAAATCGCATTCCTCTTTCCGTGGGCCGTCGCGTTCGGAGACCTCACGGACCTCGCGTTCTGGTCGATGATGATTTTCCTGGCCGTCCTGACGCTCGGCTTCGCCTACGAATGGAAGAAGGGCGCGATGGACTGGGAGTAGGTAACGCCCACCTCTCAGGTCGCGATCGGTCCCTGGTCGATACAAGGTAGGCGCTTGCCAATACGATAAGAAAAACTGTGCGCTGTGTCGCGTTGACCCATGTTGGTGCAGGGGCTAGATCGTGTGGCAGGCGTTGACCCAAACAGGAATGCAGCCAGTGGCGTATGCCGACAGCCCGACATTCAATGGTGGCCGCGATGCCGCCACGCAGGACCTTAATCGAGAGCTTCAGGACAAAGGCTTTCTGGTCACGTCGACCGAGGACATCATCAACTGGGCGCGCACCGGATCGCTCCACTGGATGACGTTCGGCCTTGCGTGCTGTGCGGTTGAGATGATGCATACCTCGATGCCGCGTTACGACCTTGAACGGTTCGGCACCGCGCCCCGCGCCTCGCCCCGGCAATCCGACCTCATGATCGTCGCCGGGACGCTGACGAACAAGATGGCCCCCGCGCTGCGCAAGGTCTACGACCAGATGCCGGAGCCGCGCTATGTGATCTCTATGGGCTCGTGCGCCAATGGCGGCGGATACTATCACTACAGCTATTCGGTGGTGCGCGGGTGCGACCGGATCGTGCCGGTGGATGTCTACGTTCCAGGCTGCCCGCCAACCGCAGAGGCGCTGCTGTACGGCATCCTACAACTGCAGCGGAAGATCCGCCGCACCGGTACGATCGCGCGATAGGGGGCGGCGATGTCAGAGGAACTTCAAGAGCTTGGCACCCACATCGAAGCGAAACGCCCCGATTGCGTGCTGTCCTGGGACATCGCCAATGGCGAACTGACCTTGCAGGTCACCCGCGCCTCGCTCGCCAGCTTCGTCGACTTCCTCCGCAAGGACCGCAACTGCCGCTTCTCGACGCTGATCGACATCACCGCCATTGACTACCCCGAGCGGGAAGAGCGCTTCGACGTCGTCTATCACTTCCTCTCAATGTACGAAAACCACCGCATTCGCCTGAAAGTGGCCGTACGGGAAGAGGACATGGTCCCCTCGATCCACGAAGTGCACCCCTCCGCCGGATGGTTCGAGCGCGAGGTGTTCGACATGTTCGGCATCCTCTTCTCGGGCCACCCGGACTTGCGGCGGATCCTGACGGATTACGGCTTTCGCGGGCACCCTTTGCGCAAGGACTTTCCGACGACGGGTTACACCGAAGTCCGCTACGACGAAGAGCAGAAGCGTGTGGTGTACGAGCCGGTTAGCCTTGTTCAGGAATACCGCCAGTTCGATTTCATGTCGCCTTGGGAAGGCGCGGAATACGTGCTGCCGGGCGATGAAAAGCAAGACGAGAAGGCAGGCTGATGCCGCTGGTCGGATATATCCTGCTCAGCGCGATCACGGCCTATCCGTTCACCCGCCTTCTGCCCCGCGTGGGCCTGTCGCCATGGTTCGCGCTTGGCGTGCTGATCCCCTTCGGTCTGATTGTTTTGCTCTACGTGGTCGCCTTCAAGGAGCGGGTGTAAGATGGACGGAAATTTCGAAGACGCCCTGACCGGCGAACAGAAGATCCGGAACTTCAACATCAACTTCGGGCCCCAGCATCCGGCGGCTCATGGCGTTTTGCGGCTGGTGCTTGAGTTGGACGGCGAGATTGTCGAGCGCTGCGATCCCCATATCGGCCTCCTGCATCGCGGGACCGAAAAGCTGATGGAAAGCCGGACATACCTGCAAAACCTGCCGTATTTCGACCGGCTCGATTACGTGGCGCCGATGAACCAGGAACATGCGTGGTGCCTCGCCATCGAGAAGCTGACGGGGACCGAGGTGCCGCGCCGCGCCTCGCTGATCCGGGTGCTGTACTCTGAGATCGGGCGCATCCTGAACCACCTGCTGAATGTAACCACGCAGGCAATGGACGTGGGCGCCCTGACCCCGCCACTGTGGGGGTTTGAAGAGCGTGAGAAGCTCATGATCTTCTACGAACGGGCCTGCGGGGCGCGGCTGCATGCGGCCTATTTCCGCCCCGGTGGCGTTCATCAGGACCTGCCGCCCGACCTCATCGACGACATCGAGGCGTGGAGTCACGAGTTTCCCAAGGTCATGGACGATATCGACACGCTCCTGACCGAGAACCGCATCTTCAAGCAGCGCAACGCGGATATCGGGATCGTCACTGAAGAGGATATTCAGGACTGGGGCTTTTCGGGCGTGATGGTGCGCGGGTCGGGCCTGGCCTGGGACCTGCGCCGGGCGCAGCCGTATGAATGCTATGACGAGTTCGATTTCATGGTCCCCATCGGCAAGAACGGCGATTGTTATGATCGGTACCTCGTGCGCATGGCCGAGATGCGCGAAAGCCTGAAGATCATCCAGCAAGCCATTGCAAAACTGCGTGAAACGCCGGGCGACGTTCTGGCGCGTGGCAAGATCACCCCGCCGTCGCGCAGCGACATGAAGACATCGATGGAAGCGCTGATTCACCACTTCAAGCTTTACACCGAGGGCTTCCACGTCCCCGCCGGAGAAGTCTACGCCGCCGTCGAAGCCCCCAAGGGCGAGTTTGGCGTGTACCTCGTCGCCGACGGCACCAACAAACCATATCGCGCCAAGCTCCGCGCGCCGGGCTACCTGCATTTGCAGGCGATGGACTACATGGCCAAGGGACACCAACTCGCGGATGTGGCGGCGATCATTGGCACAATGGACATCGTCTTCGGCGAGGTTGACCGCTAGCCGCGGAAAAGCAGTGTTTCTTTGGAGATGTGGCCAGCCTCCACCACGTCTGATACGTGACGATCATCGATGCCCTGGTTGATGCGGTTCTCCTCCTCCTGAAACTGGAGGCGGCGGCCCTTGCGTTCGAGGTTGCGTTCCTGATCGCGGTTCCCGTGCTGCTCGTGCTGGCGTTCTTCATCAACGAACTCTTCGTACCGAACAGCATCCCACCCCCGAAGAACGTGGTCATTCGTGAACTAACCATGAAAGATCAGAGCGTTGACCAGTCCGACCAGAAGGACGCTCGGTAAAACGCAGCGCATCGGACGCATGGACACTGACCCGACAATCTGTCAGTCATGTCAGGCGAAATGAGTGTCTGCCCAATGTCTCACCCTTCAGTGCTGAAGCACGGCTTGGCCGGTGCCCTTTGTCTGGTCGCTGTGCCGGTGCTTGCGCAGGTGAACTCGCCGCAAGCGCAGGCGCTCCTGCTTCAGGCGGTTGAAGAAGCATACCGGGCCGAGGGCTGCGTCGTGCGCTATAACGACGATGACGACATCATCGCCTTTTTCGACGCGATGGACGTGATCGCCGAGCGAAAGTTCAAGGCTGCCGGGCTGGTCCTGCCGCCCGGTGCCGATGCTCGCGACGCGGCGTTTCTGCCGGTTTTCAGTCGCCTCTTTGATGAAGGCCTGATCGTCAGCGAAAGCAACGGCGCGGTCGAACGGTTCCCCTCAGCGTGTGAGACCGACTGACCCATGCTTCGCCGCCTTCACCCGGAACAGCCCGACACCTTCGCATTCACGCCCGCGAACCACGCCTGGGCCGAGGCGCAGATCACCAAGTACCCCGAGGGCCGTCAGGCCTCGGCCGTGATCCCGCTGTTGTGGCGGGCGCAAGAGCAAGAGGGCTGGCTGTCCCGCCCGGCGATGGAGCATATCGCGGCGATGCTCGACATGGCCTATATCCGCGTCCTTGAGGTCGCGACGTTCTACTTCATGTTTCAGCTGCAACCGGTTGGCAGTGTGGCGAATATTCAGGTCTGCGGGACGACTTCATGCATGATTTGCGGCGCCGAAGATCTGGTGGCTGTCTGCAAGGAGAAGATCGCCTCGCGTCCCCACACACTCAGCCCGGACGGCAAGCTGTCCTGGGAAGAGGTGGAGTGTCTGGGCGCCTGTGCCAATGCCCCGATGGCGCAGATCGGCAAGGATTACTACGAAGATCTGACGACTGAGCGCTTCGCGCAGATCATCGACGAATTGTCGACTGGCAACGTGCCGACCCCCGGCCCGCAGAACGGTCGCTACGCGTCCGAGCCGGCGTCGGGGCTGACGTCCCTCAAGGCCTATGAGGCCGAAAAGCTGCCGCAGAACGCGTCGGTCGCACTCGCGACAGAGCTGGGCGAAACGGTCAAGCGCATCGACGGCAGCGAAGTGCGGCTCGTGACGCCTTGGCTTACGGCCAGTGCACCTGCCTCGGCGCCCGAACCGGCCCCACAGGCCCAGGCGGCGCCTGACGTCGGCACCAAGCCTGAGATGCTGACGCAAGCGAGGGATGGCGGGCCGGATGATCTGAAGCTTATCAAGGGCGTCGGCCCCAAACTTGAACAGATTTTGCACACCCTCGGTGTGTTCCACTTTGATCAGGTGGCCAGTTGGACAGCGACAGAGGTTGCCTGGGTGGATGAGAACCTGGAAGGGTTCAAAGGGCGCGTCTCACGCGATGACTGGGTCGACCAGGCCAAGATCCTCGCGACGGGGGGCGAGACAGAGTTCTCGAGACGCGCTAATAAGTAACCGTCAGGGATGGTAGCGGACAGGGAGAGAGATAGAATGTCACGACAAACGCAGTCATCGATGCTGCTGGTAGGGATCATCGCTGGGGCGATTACGCTAGCCGCGTTCCTTGTTTTGCTGGTGATCGGACAGGCGGGCTTCAACGCCTCGATGTTCGGGTCCATCCTCGTGGGCCTCATCGCCGCAATTTTCCTGTTCCGCGCGTTTCACACGAAGGCGGAACACCCTGATCCTGCCTACCGCGATGCCAAAACGCCCGAGGTCGTCGCACCGCCACCCTCGGCCCCGGCACCTGCCGCCGCTGCTGCTCCAGCGCCCGCACCCAGTCCGGAGCCCGAACCTGAACCCGAACCGGAGCCTGAGCCCGAACCAGAGCCGGAGCCCGAACCAGAGCCGGAGCCTGAACCTGAACCCGAGCCGGAACCTGAGCCCGAGCCGGAACCTGAGCACGCGCACGCAGAGACTGCCGTCGAGGGCGACTACGACAAGGACGGCGTTGCCGAGGGGGAAAGCGAAGGCACCAAGCCGGCGACCCTCGACGGTCCGCGCGACGGTGGCCCGGACGATCTGAAGATGATCAAGGGCGTTGGCCCCAAGTTGGAGGCGATGCTGCACCGCCTTGGGTTCTATCACTTCGACCAGGTCGCCAACTGGACGCCGGATGAAGTCGCCTGGGTCGACGCCAACCTTGAGGGCTTCAAGGGCCGTGTCAGCCGCGACGACTGGGTTCCGCAGGCCAAACTGCTCGCCTCTGGTGGCGAAACCGAATTCTCCAAAAAGGTCAGCGACGGTGACGTCTACTGACCCGATGCGACACCGCGCCGCCAGTTTTTTTAATGGCGGCGCGCTAGAATGCTCCAAGGCACCCGCAGAGGCACCACCATGGCGCAGACCGAAGAACAGTACAGGCGGCAAGGACGAGCGGCGGCGTTAGTGATCGCGGGCTCCGGCCTCGCGGCGATCTTTGCACCGCTTCTAGGCCTCCCCCCCCGGTTCGAGATCCTCATCCTGCTCGCGGCGCTGGCCGGGTTCACTTGGGCGATGATCGTGCTGGGGCGGCTTTGGCTTGCTCAGCGGAAGGGGTAGGGGATGCTACAGGACAACGACCGCATCTTCACGAACCTCTACGGTATGCACGATCGGACCCTCGCCGGGGCGCGCGCGCGGGGCCACTGGGACGGCACCAAAGATCTCCTCGCCAAAGGGCGCGACTGGATCGTTGATGAGATGAAGGCCAGCGGCCTGCGCGGACGGGGCGGCGCGGGCTTTCCCACCGGGCTCAAGTGGTCGTTCATGCCGAAGGAATCTGACGGTCGCCCCGCGTACCTCGTCGTCAACGCAGACGAATCCGAACCGGGCACCTGCAAAGACCGCGAGATCATGCGCCATGACCCGCACACGCTGGTCGAAGGCTGCCTGATCGCGTCTTTCGCGATGCAAGCCCACGCCTGCTACATTTACATCCGGGGTGAATACATCCGAGAGCGCGAAGCCCTGCAGATGGCGATTGATGAGGCGTATGACGCCGGGCTGATTGGCAAGAACGCCTGCGGCTCGGGCTGGGACTTTGACCTTTATCTGCACCACGGCGCCGGGGCGTATATTTGCGGCGAGGAAACCGCGCTGCTGGAAAGCCTCGAAGGCCGCAAGGGCATGCCGCGCATGAAGCCCCCGTTCCCAGCGGGCGCGGGCCTTTATGGCTGTCCGACCACCGTCAACAACGTCGAGTCCATCGCCGTCGTCCCCACGATCCTTCGACGCGGGGGCGAGTGGTTTTCGTCCTTCGGGCGCCCGAACAACGCGGGCACCAAGCTGTTCGCGATCTCAGGTCACGTGAACAACCCCTGCGTCGTGGAAGAGGCCATGTCGATCGGCTTTGAAGAGCTGATTGAAACCCATTGCGGCGGCATTCGCGGCGGGTGGGACAACCTGCTTGCTGTCATCCCCGGCGGCTCCTCAGTCCCCTGCATCCGGGGCGAGAACATGCGCGAAGCAATCATGGATTTCGACTACCTCCGCGAGCAGCGCTCGGGCCTTGGCACGGCGGCGGTGATCGTGATGGACAAGTCGACCGACATCATCAAGGCGATTTGGCG